>CAIRBC010000015.1 GCA_903876685.1 uncultured Nitrosomonadales bacterium
CATCCGGGGAAAATTGGATCGAATGCGATTTTCCAGATTATATGGCGTGACACGAGACCCCGGATTCCATTTCATTCCATCCGGGCTACGCTCACTATTTTGCGTACCTGAGTAGTTACCTCCAACGAAAAAAACCGGACAAGCACAGCCTTGACCAATGGATTTTTTCACAACTTACCATTTGATGGAGTTGCGCTACGCTCCATCAAACCTGTCCCCGTGCAAATTCTCCAGAGCAGCGCGAATTCCGGTCAACCCTTGCAATGCTGTAGTTGCGAGCGAGAGATGATTGGATCGGTGGATACTGGCTTCCGCCAGATTGATACGAATCAATGGTTTGCCGATGCGCTCGCCCATGAGGCGTACATTCGGTATGGCCGTCCCGGCACCGATTTCGATGATGACAAGATTGTCCACGGTATTCAGCCAGTTATTCAATCTTTGCTGTTGCTCTGCCGTTCTGCGCTCATTCCATTCCCAGTCGCCAAACATCAGGATATTCGGGCGCGCCAACCTGCCGCAATGAATGCATCGGGGCAGTTCAGTTGTCAATAGAGACGATTCGCTGTCCACGTCGGGGTTTACGCCCTCTGCCGACCAGATGTCATCGCAACAATTGTTGAGGCATTGCACTATAGTGTATCGCGATAAAGCTTTAACCGGTGACCATAAAAACCCCAAGCAAGACGCGGGTTATCGCGAAAGGCTGCCGGATTGGCGATGTCCGTGAAATTCATGCGCAATTTGCCCAGTGCCGGATAATGTTTCCAGAAGCCGCTGTTTCCCCTGAAATCCGGTAAACCGGAGTCTACACCCATGCCCGCACCGGCTGTGATTAACAACCCGCTAGAGGACGAGATCAATTCGGCGCAACGTTGGTATAAGTCATTCATGATGGAGTCCGAGATTGCAGGGTAAGGTTTAGTATTATCATATTTCTTTCAAAATACCGAAAGGCCTATTTTGTGAGGGTATTCAGCAGCGTCAAACCGAGTTTGATTACCTGAGAAACCGTAAAGAAGACTTGAGGTTAAGTTCAATCCCCTGTAATCTTACAAAACCTACTACGATGATAATGGAGTAAGTATGTACGCAGCCACCCTCACTGAGAAATTTCAGATCAGTATTCCCAAGGCATTTCGCGAAGAACAGGGGCTTAAACCCGGTCAACAATTCGTGTTTGTTGCCAAGGGCGATACCATCATGATGATTCCCCGCCGTGACATCAGCGAAGTTCGCGGCTTGCTCAAGGGAGCCAATACAGACAATGTGCGTGACCGGATTGAGCGTTGAATATGGTTTTGGTTGACACCTGTGGCTGGATAGAATGGCTGACCGATGGTGTATTGGCTGATAACTATGCACCCTATCTGGCTGATACAAGTCAATTAATTGTTCCTACACTGGTGCAGTTCGAACTCTATAAATGGTGTTTGCGAGAAAGAAATGAAGCCGTTGCACTGGAAATCATAGGTCTGACCGAAGCCTGTAGGATAACGCAGTTGGACACGCGCATCGCATTGGCAGCAGCAGATATTTCTACGCAACACAAGTTGGCAATGGCTGATTCCATTATTTACGCCAGTGCCTTGGCCTACAGAGGCAAACTGCTGACATCCGATGCTCATTTTGCCGATTTATCTGATGTTGTTTACTGGAATAAATAGTCGTTTGATGCCGTAAATGTAGGCGTGTATCGAATCAATCGCGACTTGATCATCTTATAACACCAGGATAACCAACCCATGTTCAGCTTTTTAAATCAAATCCTTTACATTCAGGTCTCGCCAGAATTGCTGACTGTCCGCAACCCCAAAACCGGTGCTTTCATCTCTGAAATTCCCGAGGTTGCGATTGCTCAACAACCGAAGCCAAAAATTGTCGGCGTCGGTAAGGAGGCCAGATCTCATCTGTTTTCACCGTCGGTAATCATTTTGAATCCGTTTGCGTCTCCACGCTCGCTGGTGTCCGATTTCGCGGTGGGGGTGCAGTTGATGAAAGCTTTTATGCGTCGCATTTTGGACAACAGTTTCCTTGCTACTGCCCCTAAAATCGTTTTGCATTTACAGGGAGAGTTTGAAGGTGATTTATCGCAGACTGAAATCCGTGGCTTTAAAGAAATGCTCATCGGTGCCGGTGCGAGGCAGATCGTTATCTGGCAAGGCCGGAATCTAGGAGATCAGGAACTGCTTTCTGGTCAGTTTTCCGGTAGTGGAAAGGTGCTTTCATGAGGGATGACGATACCCCACTTGCCGTCCATGCCGAGTGGCTGGAGGGCTATAGCTACAAGCAGAGACTGTCCGAGCAGGGGACGGTGGTGTCGGTCGGGGACGGTATTGCCTGGATCACGGGTTTGCCGTCGGCGCGTATGGACGAGATTCTTCAACTGGAAGATGGCACTACGGCACTGGCTTTTCACCTCGCGCGTAACCGTATCGGTGCCATCCTGTTGCGTCAGACCGAACGATTGACAGCGGGTACGACCGCTTTTCTGACCGGCAAGCGGCTGAGTATGGTGGTCGGCGATGGTTTGCTGGGCAGGGTGATCGACCCACTGGGCGCACCGCTGGATGATGGCGGGCCGCTGGAGTCGGGTGTCAGCCGTTTGCTGGATGTGCGTTCGCCGCCGATTATCGCACGCGATTTCGTCAAACAGCCCATGTACACAGGCAACAAGATCGTCGATGCGCTGATCCCGATAGGCAAGGGGCAGCGTCAACTGATCATCGGTGATAACGGCACTGGCAAGAGCGCGCTCGCGGTCGATGCGGTGATCAACCAGCGGGGCAAGCATGTGTATTGTGTCTATGTGTTGATTGGTCAGAAGCGTTCCGCCGTGGTGAATACCATAGAAACGCTGCGTCGTGCGGGTGCGCTGGACTACACGACATTGGTGGTAGCCGAGGCGACCGCCATGCCGGGCTTGAAATATCTGGCTCCCTTTGCCGGTTGCACCGTCGCCGATGCCTGGACCTGGCAGGGACGGGATACCCTGATTGTGTACGATGATCTGACTAACCATGCGCGAAGTTACCGCGAACTCTCGCTGTTGTTGCGCCGTCCGCCGGGACGCGAGGCCTATCCGGGGGATATTTTCTATTTACATGCGCGATTGCTTGAGCGTTCCACTCGTCTATCGGCCAAACATGGCGGCGGTAGTATAACGGCACTACCCATCATCGAGACAGAGCAGGGTGAAATCTCTTCCTATATTCCCACGAACCTGATTTCGATTACCGATGGGCAGATATATCTTGATCACGACTTGTTTGCGCGCGGATTTTTGCCCGCCATAGACGTGACCCGTTCGGTGTCACGTATCGGCGGCAATGCACAGCATCCCAATATCAAGAAGGAAGCCGGGCGTATGAAGCTGGATTATTTACAGTTTCTTGAGTTGGAGGTGTTTACCCGCTTCGGCTCCCGCCTTGAAGCCAGCATGGAGGCACGTATCCATCGAGGTCAGTTATTGCGCGAAATGTTGAAACAGGATCTGCTCGCCCCCTTGTCTATCGAGTTTCAGATGGCATGGATGGTGGCCTACAACGAGGGCTTGTTCGATCACATCGAATTGCATCTGGTCAAGGAAAGGCTGGCTTATCTACAGCGTCAGGTCGAACATGCGCGGGTCAGCATAGAAGAGGGACGCGACCAGTGGAAAACGCTGGTTCATGCCTGGATGAGCGAGGCCATCTAATGAAATTCGCGCAAGCGTTCGTTTGCTTCCTCTACCGCTTGCGGGAGAGACCCCTGTCGCAAATTCCCCGACCGAATTGTGCCCTATGAACCTTGCCGTAGGGTGCGCTTGCGCACCATTTTGGAGTAAGCGCACCAAGCCAAACCGCTCCCTCCCCCGAAGGGGGAGGGCTGGGGA
>CAIRBC010000016.1 GCA_903876685.1 uncultured Nitrosomonadales bacterium
TCACCTGCGATCATCGATTCATTCTCGGAATATAAAAACCAGTTTGGCAAAGAGCGAAACTTTGACTTTACAGGGAATTTCGAGATCTCCGATACTGCCATGAAGAACCAGTCGCGTTTTATGGGGTGGTGATGGTAGGCGGTGCGACGCGCATGCCGCAGGTACAACATGCGGTTGAACAATTTTTTGGCCAGATGCCGCTAACCAATCTTGATCCTGACAAGGTGGTCGCGCTGGGTGCGGCGATTCAGGCCAATCTGCTCGCCGGTAACCGGGGGAATGATGAGTGGCTGCTGCTGGATGTAATCCCTCTCAGTCTGGGCATTGAAACCATGGGCGGTCTGGCGGAAAAAATCATTCCGCGCAACAGCACCTTGCCGACCGCACGCGCCCAGGAATTTACCACTTACAAGGATGGTCAGACCGCGATGAGCATCCATGTGGTGCAGGGCGAACGTGAACTGGTCTGCGATTGCCGCTCGCTGGCAAAATTCGAGCTCAGAGGCATTCCCCCGATGGTTGCCGGGGCTGCGCGGATACGGGTTACCCTGCAGGTGGATGCGGATGGTTTGCTGAATGTATCGGCGCGCGAATTGGCCAGTGGTGTCGAAGCTGCGGTCTCGGTCAAACCCACTTACGGGCTTTCTGACGCCGAAATCACCCGCATGTTGCAAGATTCTACTCAGCATGCTCAAGATGATATGCACGCTCGTGCCTTGCGTGAATTGCAGACGGAAGGACAGCAGTTGCAGGAAGCAGTAACACAGGCGCTGCAACAGGATGGCAGCTTGCTGAAAAATGAAGAACGTGAGCGAATTGAAACCTTGATCCGCGCCTTGCATGACACCCTGCAACTCGACGACCGTGCAGCCCTCAAGCGCGCGATTAGTTCGCTCAATGATGGCACCGTCAGTTTTGCACAGGCACGCATGGACAAGAGTGTCGCCAGTGTGTTGACCGGACGAAAAATATCAGACCTGGAGGATAAATAATGCCACAACTTATTGTATTACCGCATGAAGAACTTTGTCCGGAAGGAATGCTGTTCAAGGTGGCTTCAGGCGTTTCTCTTTGTGATGCGCTGCTACAACAGGGCATTGCGATCGAACATGCCTGTGAAAAATCCTGTGCATGCACCACTTGCCATGTCATCTTGCGCGAGGGTTATCATTCGCTTGAAGCGGCAGAAGAACTTGAAGAAGATATGCTGGACAAGGCATGGGGACTGGAACCGAATTCCCGCTTATCCTGTCAGGCGCTGATGGCCGACCAGGATCTGGTAATTGAAATCCCCAAATACACGATCAACATGGCCAAGGAGGGTTGAGATGAAATGGACTGACGTCAGAACAATCGCCATCGAGTTGATGGAAGCGCATCCCGAAGTCGATCCTAAAACGGTACGCTTTACCGACCTGCATAACTGGATTTTGGCGCTGCAGGATTTTAAGGATGACCCAAAACACGGCGGTGAAAAAGTGCTGGAGGCTATTCAGGCAACCTGGATAGAGGAATGGGAATGAAACAGCTTTGGTTAAGACTGTCCAATCGCTGGCTATATCTGGGCGGCGCGCTTTATGCGAGTGGCTTGATGGCTTTCGGTCTGTTCCTGCAATATGTGAAGCACCAGGATCCTTGCCCTTTGTGCATGGTGCAAAGAGTCGTTTTCATCGTGATGCTGGTGCTGTATGCGCTCGCTGCGCTGCAAGGCCCCAGGCGCACCGGAGAGCGAATCTATGCGTCATTGATCATGGTGTTAGCGCTGTGCGGCGCGGCAATTTCGGCTAGACATATCTGGATACAAAGCCTGCCCAAAGATCAGGTTCCCGCCTGCGGACCCGGACTGGATTACATGCTCGAAACCATGCCGATGGGCGAATTAATAAAGCAACTGATACATGGTTCAGGAGAATGCGCGGAAAAGGGCTGGACATTTCTGACACTAGGCATTCCGCAGTGGGCGCTATTAGCTTTCCTGGCTCTAGGCGTTTGGTCGGTGCTGATCGCACTCAGAAAAAACTAAACTACGCCTGAGATGAATTTAGCTGCTGAAATCAGGCCTGAGCAGTCGGTGGAACTGCTCAAGGAACTGCACATCCTGACGCGTGACGGCAAGCTCAATCAGGATAGTCGACGCAAGCTCAAACAAGTCTATCATTTAGTTCACTTCATCGAACCTTTGCTGCAGGAAGTTCTGGCTGACAGCCGTGATATTACTTTGGTAGATCACGGTGCAGGCAAGTCTTATCTGGGCTTCATCCTCTATGATCTGTTTCTCAAGTCGCAACAGGCAGGTCATATTTACGGTATAGAAACCCGTGAGGAACTGGTCGAAAAATCATCGCGGTTGGCACAAAGACTGGGCTTTTCCCGCATGACTTTCCTGAATCTGTCGGTACAAGAATCCATCGCCTCAGCAAAGTTACCTGTAAAAATTGATGTGGTCACCGCCTTGCACGCCTGCAATACCGCCACCGATGATGCAATAAAATTTGCGCTGCACAAACAGGCAGCCTATATTGTTTTGGTTCCCTGCTGCCAGGCAGAAGTGGCTAGCCTGTTAAACAAAAACAAGAATCAATCCTTCGGCAAAACCGCCTTATCAGAAATCTGGCGGCACCCTATACATAGCCGTGAATTCGGCAGCCATCTCACCAACGTACTCAGGTGTCTATTGCTGGAAGCGCACGGTTACCAGGTCACGGTTACCGAACTGGTCGGCTGGGAGCATTCGATGAAAAACGAATTGATCATCGCCCGCCGTAGCGATACTCCCCGAAAAAATGCCACTCTTCGACTGGAACAGATTCTAGCTGAACTGAATCTGCAAGAATTGCGAGAACGGTTTATTTATTAACCTATCTCACCTTTGCTTAGTGGATAACCGTCAGTTGCTATCCTTCTAGTCAGATCAAATTTACGTTAGTTGAACTTTCGTGTAACCTTCCACTAGCTTTTTTTATCCATGCACAAAAATGCTGATTGGTATTACCAATAGCCATCTCATACATTTATGTTAGGTGTTAACCCATGAGTTTAACCAAATTGGAAAATTTGCCGTGCTATTCCTATGATGATTATGTGCTATGGGAAGGAAGATGGGAATTGATCTGTGGTGTGCCGCATGCCATGAGTCCTTCACCCAGTATTGCACATCAGACAGTTAGCCAGCATATCGCCAGTCAACTCGAACGTGCCTTGGAGGGTTGTAATGAATGCCATGCTTTATTGCCCGTAGACTGGAAAATTAATGAAGAAACCATTGTTCAACCTGATAATCTGGTTATATGTGGTGAATTGGAAAAGACGGTTTACTTATGCAAGACTCCCGTTTTAATTTTTGAAATTCTTTCTAAAGCCACTGCGCAGAAAGATCAAACTACCAAATACAAGCTATATGAAAATGCAAATCCTAAGATAAATGGCGTTAAAATATCTATGAATGCAAAAACGATGCTAACAAAAACAAAGAAGGAAGCTGCAACAATGAGCAATTGATACTTTGAAATGTTGCTGCTCATCTGCTTTTTGCATCTGTGGTGGCGTAGACAAATTCTTGGCTGCAGTATGGACACGTGA
>CAIRBC010000017.1 GCA_903876685.1 uncultured Nitrosomonadales bacterium
AAGAGCGTCGAGTCATCTAGTCACCCATTTTTTGTCATCGAAAGTGTCAACTACTTTGGGACTGAAATGAAGGATGCCAAAAACAGGATGGATAAATCTCCGGTTAACCCATAGCCTGTAGATTAACAACCTTCAAATTACGGGTCTAGTCGCTGTGCCATTCAGACCCTCACGAATTTCTTTGGCTAGTTCCAGGAAATCCAGTGCACCCCGGCAACCAGGGGCGTAAGCGCGGATAGGTTTGCCGGCCGCAAAGGCTTCTGCGAGCCGGATATCGTTGCGGATTCCCGGCAATACGCGCTGTGCGCCGAACTGTCGACCTACTTCACTGTTCACCTGGCGATGCTGACGTACATGCTCGGCCACCATATTCGGCAGAAAACCCAGAATTTTCAGCTCGCGGTTTTCCCGGGTCATCACCTTGAACAATACGCGCACCAGTTGTCGCACCCCCTCGAAAGATAACGGATGGGGCACATAAGGGATCAGCACGCGCGTTGCCGCTTGCAGGCCGTTGAACAGCAGTGCATCCAGCGAGGGCGGTGTATCGATCAGGATCAGATCGAAGCGTTCATGCAGCGCCTCATCCTGTATGGCCCGCTTCAAGCGCTGATCATCGCGCTGTCCGCTGCCGTGATCGAAGAGCGGATCAGCCGGAGAAAGCCAGAGATTATCTACCAAGGTACTGTGGATGGTGGCGCTCAAGGAGATGGCGGGTTCAACAAACAACTGGTGACTACAGGGTTCACCCTTTTGCAGTTTCAGACCCAGACCAACGGCGCAATGCCCCTGAGAATCCAGATCGATCAAGAGTACCCGCAGACCGGAATAGGCCATTTCTGCGGCCAGGTTGACCGATACTGTCGTTTTGCCGGTGCCGCCCTTGCGGTTGGAAATGGCAATGATGTGCATGTTTTACTGTTTGCCTCGTTAAAACAATTCGATGGGCGGGCGATTATCGGAATGTACCGCGTGTCCGGTGACCGTGCTGTGGACTTCGTGTTGACGGTTCATCACATAACCGGTGCGCATGGCCTCGATCCGTTGATTAAGAGGTGTCCAGGGCTGGATCGGCGGCAGCGTTTCGCTGACTTTGTTTACCTCGGCAAAATGCTCGCTCAATTCTTCAAGCGACTTGATCACCTGATCGATATGTTGCCGCGAAATATCCTGAAACTGAATATGACCGAGTGCCTTGATAATATCTTCATGTACTTTCGTCATGGAGTGATTAGAATCGACCGTTGCTTCCGAAAGATAGCCGCTGACTTCAATGAATGCCTGGTTCATCGCCCCCAGCGCTTCGCCAATGGCTCTTACCTGATGTTCATCTCCACTGGCTTTGCTCTGTTCTGCAATCGCAGAAAGATTTTCAAAGACATCATTAGCCACTTCGTTAATCGCCTGGTCGATCTGATTGGTCGCGGTATCGGTCTGACCCGAGAGTTTGCGCACCTCATCGGCGACCACCGCAAAACCTCGTCCGGACTCTCCGGCGCGTGCCGCTTCAATGGCTGCATTCAACGCCAGCAGATTGGTTTGCGATGCCACGGTACGAATGATCTTGGTCAGTCCAGTCAGGCTCTTGACCTTGTCCAGAACCTGTTTGATACGTTCGCCATTATCGGATATCTGCACCCTGAAATTCGCCAGGTTTTGCAGAATACGCCCATTTTCCTTCAATCGTTCGGCCTGGTTTGCCGCAATCTGTTCAGCATGGGATTTTTGTTCCTCCAGCTTTGCCATCAGGATTTCGCTTTGCTTACGCACATTATCTAGCGAATTCATGATGTCGATCGCGCCCAACTCGGTATTGTGATTGGTGACATCAAGATGACCGCGTAATACTGCGACGAATTTTGGAATCGTTTGAAAATCTTCAGCAGCCAGCTTTAACAGCTTGCTGTGATGTTTAAGTTGTTCGAACCATAAATCTGAAACTTCGAGTTGAGTCTTGAATAAAGCGTGCTCGGCAATTCTCTGTAACACCTGGTGCACCAGTGTCACCAGAAAAACAACTATTACCAGCAGCAGTGAGGCCAATAGTCGTGCTTCATCATGGGTGTATTGTTCCAGTAGTACCGGCATCAAATACCATCCGACAATGCCAAAAAAGCTGGCCATCAGCGCTGACAAAAGCCAATTCAGCAGCCTGGAATGAACATCGAAAGGTGTTTTGTTATGGATCATGAAGGCTCCTCAGGCTCCCGGCAATACCTGCTTGACGATTCTCAGCAACTCAGCCCCTGCCACCGGTTTGACCAGCCAGCCCGTTGCGCCAATTTTCTTGGCTTCGTCGCGCTTTGCCGCCTGGCTTTCCGTGGTGAGTGCCAGAATCGGTGTGAATCGCAAAATCGGGCGGATGTTTTTGATCAGTTCCAAGCCGTTCATGTTGGGCATATTAATATCGGTGATGATCAGATCGGGTTTAAGACCACCTTTGATGCGGTTGAAAGCATCCAGACCATCCCTGGCCGTTTCCACCTTGAAGCCTGACATTTGCAGCGTTTGTTGCACGCTCATTAAAATGGTCGCTGAATCGTCTACCAGCAGTATCGTTTTGGACATGGTTGATCTCCAGGGGGGTTATTTAGATTCGAGTGCATCTGTCAGCCAGCCACACCAGCCAACATCGTCTGGCCAGGCAATAATAGCGGGTTTTGCTGCCATCAGCACCTGCAGATTGGCGGCATGCATATGTCTGCAATCGGCAAGATTCACGCAACCTTTAGGGTTTTCCTGCAGCCATTGCAGCAGTTGGTCGGCTTCGTCAACACTGACAAAGCCGTCGAATTTCGCGGTCATATTTTGATATTCAATACTCATCAGAATAACTCCTTGGGATTGAGCACCATCAACACCGAGCCGTCACCGAGCAGTGCCGTTCCAGCGTAGCTTTTCAATCGGGCAAGCTCGCCCGGCAACGGCTTGAGAATGACGTCTACTACTTCACGGAAATTATCTACCAGCAAGCCCGCCTGCTCGTTGCCTACCCGCACCACCAGCACGGCCAGTTCATTATCGGCATTGGCAAGCGGTTCAGCGTTTATCTCAAGCAGTTCGTTGAGCGCCACCAGCGGCACTATGCTGCCGCGCAGCACGGTGGTCTTCTGTCTCTTGATGGTTTGAATCTCAGCAAGCGGCAGGCGTACCGTTTCCACCACCAGATCCATCGGCACACCAAAAATCTGCCGGTCGGATTCGATGATCATCACGTTGGTCACCGCCATCGAAAGCGGCAGCGACATGCTGAGCGTGGTGCCCTTGCCGGTCTGACTATTCAGTGACACGGCGCCGCCCACCTTGTCGATTGCGCTGCGCACCACATCCATGCCCACGCCGCGCCCGGAAAGATCGGAGACCGCCTCGGCGGTGGAAAAGCCGGCGGCAAATACCAGATTGATTGCGTCCTGATCGCTGATGCGCTCCAGAGTCGCCTCGTCGATGACGCCTTTTTCGTAGGCTTTTTGTTTGATCACGGCCGGGTTGATGCCGCGCCCGTCATCGATGATTTCGAGCAGCACCCGATCCGACTCCTGGCTGGCGCGCAGGATCAGTCTGCCGGTACGCGGCTTGCCGGCGGCTTCCCGCACATCAGGTGTTTCCAGGCCATGATCCAGACTGTTCCTGACGATGTGCATCAGTGGGTCGGCCAGTGCTTCGATGATATTCTTGTCGGCTTCGGTTTCTCCCCCTTCCAGCAGCAGTTCCACTTCCTTGCCCAGCTTGCGAGAAATATCGCGCACCATGCGCGGAAAACGCTGGAACACGAAGGAAACTGGTGTCATCCGCACCTGCATGATGGCATCCTGCATTTCTTCGGCAATGCGATTGATGACCGCATATTGCGCCTTGATTTCGCGTGAAATCTCGCGCACGCCAAATTGCACTTCGGCACGGTTAGCCAGATAGGGCAGGCTGTTTTTTGCCACTACCATTTCACCGATCAGATCCATCAAACGGTCTATTTTCTCCTGATCGACCTTGAGCACCTTGCTGAGTTGGGTATCTTCGCTGCGACGGCCAAACTTGTTTTCGACCTCCAGGTTTTGCGCCTGTTCGGTCAACGCTGGCGCCTGTTCAGGCAAACCTTGCGCCTGTTCAGTCAAGCCTGCAGGCTGCTGTATAGCTGTGGTATCGATGGCTATTGCAGTCTGGTTTTTAAGATAGGCCTTGAGCCATTCGCGCAAGAAACGCGCGCTGTTTTCGGCCAGCGCCCTGCGCAGGGCATCATCAATTTCTTCAGCAGCTTCGCCGAGGCTGGCAAGGCAGGCTTTGAGGGTCGCCGCCACCGACTTCAGTCTGCCCGGCAACCAGTCAACCGCATCGGACAAGGCCAGAATTTCTGCCTGTACCGAAATAATTTTATGAATTTTTTCAAGATTTTCGGTAGAGAGACTGGTGGTCGCAGCAACTGAAGGAGTGGCTTCCACAGGTATCGCTAACCCTGCCGTCTTCAGGTCCGCCAAATCAGGTTTTTGCAGGGTATTAAGCGAGCCAATCACGCGCCGCAGCAATTCCTGCTGATGCGGTGCTTCTTCGACAATCAGTTGCAACCAGCGCAAGGCCGAGGACAGCCATTGTTCAGGTGAGGAAAGCTCCAGCATAGTGCGTGCCGCCATCGCCAGTCCTGAATAATCACGGTTGTCCAACAGCGTCAGCGCTTCTGCCACAAAATCGCCATATACCGGTCCGCCATTCGGATGCCCCTCTGGCGTGACCAGATCATAGGCATCCACCGCATCAATGCTAATTTGTTCAGGCGTATAACGGAAAAATTCATCGACCGCGTTGCGCTTCGCTGCGACCAGCAGGTGAAAATCGAGCTGGCAGCTATAACAATCCAGTTCGGTGAGCGGCGGCCAGGTGTTCCGCGCAACCACGCTTCCCCACAGCAGCCCTGGCACCTGCTGCACCTGATGCAGCGGATCTTCTCCTTTGAAAAAACACTCCGCTTCAGGGCGATAGACAATCAGGAATAACGGCTCACCGCTATTTGCTCTGCGCCACGCCTCAAATCGCTGTTTTTCCGGAATGTTTGCCAGCAAGTCCAAGCTGTCTGCCACTGTCAGGCTGGCAGATGCGACGGGACCCGGATCTGCGCACTTTTCACCTATAATCAGTGCACGCAGTGTCTCTGCCAGTTCATTGGAGGGTTCAACATGACTCATATTGACCGACTCATGGGTTTCGATTTCGTCAAACAGCATGCTGACAAAATCCATCGCATCCAGTAGTTGGTCTGCCAGCTGCTGAGTGAAGGGGACTCGTTTGTCGCGCACGGCATCCAGCAGGTCTTCTCCCGCATGCAGTACCCGGGTCATTTCGGGAAATTCGAACAGGCCGCTGTTGCCCTTCAGGGTATGTACAAATCGAAACAGTTCGGTCATCAGCGCCACACTGTCAGGCGCTTTTTCCAGCTCGATCAGTTTCCCGGCGATACCCTGCAGAAAATCACGACCCTCCTGGATAAATTGCTTGAGCAACGGTGTCATGCGCTACCTCCTAGCAGCAGACTACAATAAGCGACCAGTTCATCCGGTCGGGTGGGTTTAAGGAAATACAGATTGGCTCCGGCGATCAGCGCTGCACTACGGTCATGTGATCCGGCTTCGGTCGAGATCATCAGTGCGGGCGCCTGCGGCATATCCTGTCGTCGTAATTCGCGCAGGAAACCATAGCCGTCCAGTTTGGGCATATTCACATCGACCAGGTACAGATCGTAGGCGGTGCTGAAGGCTTTTTCCAGCGCCTCGATGCCGTTGACCGCTTCATCGACCGCAAAGCCTGCGGCTTCCAGAATGGAGCGATGATACAGACGCACGGTGGCGGCATCATCCACAACCAGGATATGGCGACTCATCGTGCCCCCGCTTTCTGATAGACCATCGCCTCGGGAAACTTGCGCACCCGAAACAGTGAGGTAATGCGGCTCATGGATTCGGAATGACCCAAACAGATGAAACCGCCCGGATTGAGCGCATCGTAAAAGACTTCTGCTGCCTTGTGACGCGACAGGTCATCGAAATAGATCAGCAGATTGCGACAGAATATGACATCAAACTCCCGGTAGGGGCGTGTATCGGCCGGTTCTGAAAGATTGACGCGGGTAAATTCGACCGATTGCCGGAAATCTGCCGAAATCTGGTATTCGCCATTGCGCACCGGCGTGAAATACCGTTGCAGCAGTTCTTTAGGCAGAAATTGCACCGAGCGTGCCGAATAGATGCCGGTGCGCGCCCGTTTAAGAACATCGGTATCGATGTCTGAGGAAATGATTTCCACATCCCAATTTATAATATCCGGCCAGTACTCGGTCAGGTAAAGTGCAATGGAATAGGGCTCCTCACCTGACGAAGAGGGGATTGACCAGATGCGGATCGTCTGACCACGGTTTTTTTTGCTAATAATTTCCGGAAGCATGGATTCCACCAGACACTTGAACTGATATTCCTCGCGAAAAAAATAGGTCTCATTGACCGTCATCAAATTGGTCAGCGTTTGCAATTCCTCGCCTGACGCCTGGAAGCGCAACAAGGTGAAGTAGCTGCGAAAATTTTCGCTACGCGTGTGACTGATGCGCTCGATCAGCCTTTTGTCAACAAAATAGCGTTTGCTATCCTCGAACTGAATGCCCGTTTTGCGGTAGAAATATTCGCGAAATTTGTTGAAGTCTTCGGCGGTGATGATCAGCTCAGCCAAAGTCAAGCCTCGCGTATACGCCGCAGCGCAAGATCAGCCGCAAAAGCAATATAGGGTTCGTCAGGAAAGCGCTGCTTCAGCGCTTCCAGGGGAAGCACCGCCGCAAGCGTGCCTACTTCACACAACAGATCGGTTGCAGTCCCGCACACATTCAGGTTCTCATCATGGCTGATGACTCTGATCAGCCAGTTTTCGACTTGCGGATGACGCAACGATTCGAGCACATTGACGCTGAAAATGCGTACGTCCGGGTCAACGTCATTGAGCAGATTCTTCATGATGGGTGCAACCGCATCAGGCAGATTCTTCATGGCATCGATGGCTTCATTGCGTAACCGGGCATCCTCGCTACGCAGGCAACGGATGAATCCCTGTACGGCGGTGTCATCACCGATTTGCGTGAGACTGATCAGTATCGCTTCGCGCACGCTGCTATCCTGTTCCAGGAATAGCCGCTCGATCAACACCGGTGCGGCCTGGCTATATATGGCGAGATCACGCGCAGCCCAGCGGCGTTTGACCTGATTTTCGTCGCCCAGATCCGCTGTCAACCCGGGAAAATCGCGCGCGCCGGAACGTTCGTCGGTGTCTACCACATCATTTTTACTGCGTTTGACGATAGCCAATTATTATCTCCTATTGCCGGGTCCAGCTTTGCAACTGGGTGGCAATTTTTCCCGAGGGCAGTACCAGCGTCGCACCTCCCCGGTCGATCAATTCCTTGGGCATACCAAAAACCACGCTGGTTTCTTCCGCTTCGGCAATGGTACGCCCACCCTGTTTCTTGATTTCCGCAAAGGCATCGGCACCATCATGACCCATGCCGGTGAGCATAACCGCGATCACGTCACGCGGCTCGCAATGTTCAAGCACCGAGCGCCCCAACAATTCCACCGAAGGATGCCACAGGTGTGTGGCGGATTCCGGTTTGATTAACACCACCAGCTTGCCTACGCGCTCTGTCACCACCACATCGGCGCCGCCGCGACTGATGTAGATATTGCCCGGGATGACATCCATCGGGCGGTTGACTTCAAGCACTTCCAGCGCGCACTGATTATTCATGCGCTGCGCAAAGGCACCGGTAAAGGTCGAGGGCATATGCTGGGCGATGATAATGGGAAAGGCAAAATCTGCCGGCAGATTGGGCAGGATGCCTTCCAGCGTGCTGGGTCCGCCGGTGGATACCCCGATAATCACCAAGCCCCTTGCCGCACACACGCCGCGCCTGACGAAAGGTTTCCGTTCCACACGCGGCGCAGCTACAGGTGCAGAAGTTTTTTTACGGCTAATCTTGAGTCTTGCGCGTGCAGCAGAACGTACTTTGGCAAGCAGGTCGGTCTTGATATCTTCTATCGACAGTGAAATGGTGCCACCCGGTTTTGCGACATAATCCACCGCGCCCAATGCCAGCGCTTCAAAAGTGGCCAGTGCCCCCTGTTCGGTCAGCGAGGATACCATCACCACCGCCACCGGACGCGCATCCATCATATGCGCAAGCGCAGTCAGTCCGTCCATTTCAGGCATATTGATGTCCAGGGTCACGACATCGGGCTGAAAGCGCAGATTCTCCTCCAGCGCTTCCTGTCCGTTGCGCGCCATGCGAATTTCGAAGTCGCCTTCCTCCTGGAAAATCTGCGTCAATTGACGGCGCATCAGCGCAGAATCATCGACGACAAGGATCTTGATGGTCATGCCAGTCTCAATCAGGACTTATTTTGCAATGACCGCCAGAGAGTTCCTGTCCGATTCATCGATCAAATGTTTAGGCTCAATCAGCTGAATCATGCGTTTTTCCATGTTAGCCACGCGCCCCAGCAGACGGGCTTGCTCACCTGAAAGTCTGGGCGATGCCTCGATAGCCGTCCTGGGAATCTTGAGGACTTCCGTGACCGCATCCACGATGAAGCCGGTGCGTACCCCTCCCAGTAGAAACACCATGATGCGTTGCCGGTCATTGCGTGCAATGGACGGCAAATCAAGCCGTTTGCGTTGATCGATAACCGGCAATACTGCACCGCGCAGGTTAATCACCCCTTCTACAAAATCAGGAGCCTTGGGCACATGGGTCAGTTCTTCGGGGACGCGCACGATTTCCTGCACGCTTTCGATGGGCACGCCAAATTCACCTGCAGCCAACTGGAACACCACCACCTGTTCGTCATCATCGTTGCCTACGTCTTCGTCTATTTGTTCATTGCTTGCATCGCTCATGTTTTTCACCGTATTCAAGGCTTCTTTCACCACGGAATGCTTGAACATGTTGTTCACGTCGATAATCGACACCAGTCGTTTGCCTTTGTCCAGCCGGCAAATCCGGCTGATGTCGGACAGATCACCTTCCCGAGCCAACAGGGCTGGCATGGCATCGACCACATCTTTAGGCACGCGCAGCACTTCGGAGACGCTGTCGGTCACAACCCCCACCGCCGCACTGCCTAGCGAAATCACCACCACTCTGCTGCGTTCGTCGATCGCCCTGGAGGGCAGCGCAAACAGGCTGCGTAGTGAAACCAGCGGCAGCAGACGTTCACGCAGCGTCATCAGGCCAAGCACATGCGCCGGGGAGTTGGGCACATGCACGATGGCTTCCGGAACCTGCACGATCTCCTGAACACTTTCAATATCGATGGCGTATTCCTGTCCCGCCACGGCGAAGCTCACCAGTTGCAGTTCATCGCTATCCGCCTCATCGTCGTCGGAACTACGTTGATCCAGCGTGGCAGCAGCGCTGCTTCCTTTGGACAAGGCGGCGATTTCGGAAAATTCCTGGCTGATCAAGCGCGCAAAATCCAGCACCATCACCATCGGATAACCGCTGACATTCTTCAGTATGCCGGTCAGCAAATCGCTGTTGACGGTATGCTGAATCCCCTCGACACCCTCGATATGTTGCGGCTCGACGTTAATCACGCTGGCAACGCGATCGACCACAAAACCCAGCGGTTGACCGATGTTAATCACCACGGCGCGGGTGGCATCGTCATGCACCTGATCGTTGAAGTTGAAAATTCTGCGCAACGAAATGATCGGCAATACCAGTCCGCGCAGATTGGACAACCCCTCCAGCGTGGCGGGCGCAAGTGGAACTCTCACTACCTCGGGCACCCGTATGATTTCCTGCACCGGCGCCATGTCTACCGCAAAAACCTCACCGCCCACCAGGAAGGTGACGAACTGACGAGTATCCGAGACAGACTCGTCAACATCTGACTCTTCAGCCAGCGGCTGTTCCAGAACTTCTTCTGTCATGATATTCTCCCCGGCTTACATACTTTGCAATTCGTCGGCCAAGGACGCAATCTCCTCAATAGCGGCAGCCAGTTCTTCTGCTCCCTTGGATTGCTGCTCCGCCGCGCCGGCAGCTTCGGTGGCAGCCTTTTCGGCTTCCTGGGCGGCGGCTGAAATCTGTTCTCCGCCTTTTTTCACCTGACCGACTGCCGAGGCAATTTCATTAGAGGCCGCCAGTATTTCCTGGGTGCCGCGCTCGACTTCCACCATGTCGTTTTCGATGATATTCAGGTTGGCCGTCGAGGTCTTGGCCTGTTCTGCTTCGCTGATGGCGGCTTTGACGATGTCATCCAGATCGGCGCTGACCAGGCGGATTTGATCCTGCACTGCCTTGACCAGATCCTTGATGCGATCGGCATTTTCAGCAGAATCGCGTGCCAGATTGCGGATGTCGGTGGACACCACCACGAAACCCTTGCCGAACTCGCCCGCCCGCGCCGCTTCGATAGAGCCGTTCACCGCCAGCATATTGGTCTGAATCGATACCGTGGTGATCGCCTCGACAATCTTGTCGATGCGCCGCGAAACCTGCTCCAGATCCTTTACCTGCTTGATGCTGGCCTGGGTGGCCTTGGTTGATTCGATGATGCCATTGATCAATTCATCGACTGATTTCTTGTTGGTCACCAGCAAGGCTTGCACATTTTTGACTTTTTCCTGCCCCATGGTGGCACGCTGCTGCGCGACTTCGAGTCCCTTTTCGATTTGCCCGACTGCGGCGGCAGATTCTTCGGAGGCGGCTGCCGAGGTCTGTGCGCCTTTACGAATCTGTTCCAGCGCGGTCATGATTTGTGCTGAGGCACGATTAATTTCCTGCACTGCGGAAGAAATTTCTTCAGCGGCAGAGGCCACTTCCTCGGCACTCTTGGCGACATCGGTAGAGTTTTTCAGATCTTCGGCGAGTTCAGACAGATTTTGCGCAGCCTGCTCGCACTCGGACAACGCGGAGGATTGTTCGGCAATGGTCTTGGTGGCTTCTTCGGCGGCAGCAGACTGTTCTTCGGCGGCGGCAGCAATGTCTTCCGAGCCTTTCAGTGCCTGAAGCGCCGCCGCATCGGATTGAGAGGCACCGGTGGCGATTTCCTGGACACCGCTGGCAACCGCAATGGCATCCAGACGAATCTGTTCAAGCTGTTCGGTAATTGCCTTGCCCTTGATTACCTCCCCTTCCACGCTTTTCGCGGCAGAATTGATGCCTTCTGCAATGGTTTTGACTTCCTGCTGGATTTGTCCAACCAGATCCTGAATCTGTTTAGCGCTCTTTTCAGAGGTTTCAGCCAGGGTACGTACTTCGTCGGCCACCACGGCAAAACCCTTGCCATGCTTGCCTGCTCTGGCGGCCTCGATGGCGGCATTCAGTGCCAGTAGATTGGTCTGGTCGGCGATGCGCACCACGGCCTTGACGATCTCGCCGATATTGGCAGCCTGCTTTTCCAGTTCGCCCACCATGCCCACCGAAGCCGTCTGGCGTTGTGCCGCCACCCCCACGTTGGTAATCAGTTTAGCCACATCGGCGCTGGTGCGTGCCACCAGCGACTGAGCCGCCTCGGTCTTGGTCTGGCTGACGTTGGCACTTTGCAACTGGCGGGTAATTGCGACCGAAACCTGTTTGAAGGCAGCCAGTGATTCCTGTGCTGCGCCAGAAGACTCTTCTGCGCCGGTAGCGATCTGGTCTGCCGCGCGTTTGAGTTCTTCGGCGGCCGACGCAGCTTGATTAATGCCTGAAGAAAGCTGTGTGGTGGCGGCGGCGATGCGCTCGGCCGCCTGTTGTTGTTTGGCGAGTGTGCGCGCTTTCTTGCGTTGTGCGTCTACTTCGCGAGAGGATGAAGCGGTGCGGTTGTTTTCTGCAGTGGGTGTGCTGGTTGGTGCGGAATTCTTTTTGACGAGTGCCATGTTACGTTTCCCCTTCATTCCCTTTTAGGTTAAGAAAAATTTTGAAAATTTCCTTTGCGGCCTGTCGAATGAAAAATCGGAGAGAATTTCGACCTCACTCTAAATAGCTTGCTATTTAAAATAATATCCCGAATATATTACAAAGGCAAATAATTGCAGACAGACAGGAATCCTGAAAATTATTATCATTTTTTGTGAAATAAATTGAAAACATAACCCGTAAAAATCACTAAACCTCCGTAGGTCAGGTTCCCCCTCCGTTAAAAGGAGCGATAACGTAACCCGACAACCATGAATAAAGTGACCGCTGCGTTGATACGCGCAGCGGCGTACACTACAATCACCGCACTACCTATATGTGATACAAACATGACCCTCAAACTACTCAAGTTCAAGACTTTACTCATCACAGTCACAGGACTGGTGGTGGTTTTCCTGTTGCTGGCCTGGCTGGCGTTACCCGGAGTCCTCCAGTCTCAAGCAGAAAAATTTATCGCGGAAAAAACCGGTTGTCGGCTGGTGATGGACAAACCCCGGTTCAATCCGCTCTCGTTGCGCCTGCATTTATCCGGACTCCAACTGACACGACCGGATGGTGCACCGCTGCTGGCTTTTCGCGAACTCAAGCTCAAGTTGTCAGGCAAAAGTCTGCTGCAACACACCCTGATTTTCGATGACATCCAGCTGGAGGGACTGACTGCCACCGGCGTTTTGTTAGCTGGCGCAAAAAGCAACTGGTCGGTGCTGCTTGATGCCTTCAAACCCAAACCATCCACCACAACTGAAGCGCCGCCACCCAGGCTGGACATCCGGCATTTCAGGCTGTCCGATGCCAGACTGGATTTCTCGGATCAGCGTATCTCACCCGCCTTTTCCAGCAAAATTGAAGCGCTGAACCTCGAACTGACCGATATTTCCACGCTGCCCAACGAGCATGGACAGTTCAAAGTGTCTGCAACAACTACCTTTGGCGCACGCGTAGACTGGCATGGTGAAACCAGTATCGAACCTTTGCAGATGACGGGCAGCCTCCTCGTGGCTGGGGCTGACCTGTCTAAACTGGCGAATTATTTTAGTGACCGACTCATTTTGCACTCGGGGATTGCGGGAATCTCCACCGATTACCGGTTGGCCTATGCCAATGGCAAGCTGGGTCTGAATCTGGAACATCTGCACGCCAGCCTCAAGGGCTTGAAGGTACAGGGCAAACGCGCTTCTGACCCGCTGCTCACGGTTGATTCCATCGAGGCAAAACAAGGCAGCTTTGATTTGGCAAAGGGCAGCCTCGGACTTGGCACATTCACCGTCTCTGGCAGCAAGCTGGATTTAAAGCATGGCGTAAAGCCGCAGCAACTGGGCAATCTTTCACTCGAAAATGCACAAGTTGATCTGAACTCGCATCATGCGACACTCTCGCACATCAAACTGGAAGCAGGCAGCCTATTCCTGTCACGCAATGCGGCGGGTCGCATCGACTTGCTGGATGCCTTGCCCTCGAAGCCATCCACTAAATCAACCCCCTCAGCCGCATCACCCCGGAAAAGTACCGGTGCAGACTGGCATTACCGCGTAGATCAACTGGAACTGAAAAATTATGCGCTCTCCTTGCACGATAAATCGGTTGAAGCAGAATTTGTGCTGCAAGATATTGCCTTGGGATTGCAGGGTATCAGCGAGGACTGGAAAGCCGCAGTGCCGCTGCAGGCTTCTTTCAAAATCAAAAGTGGTGGCAGCTTCACCGCAAAAGGTCAGCTTGTCCCCGCACTACCCTCGGCTGATATTCAGTTGGAACTTGCAGGGCTGGCACTCACCCCTGCACAGCCTTATCTTGCCGTCGCAACCAATCTAAAACTTACGCAGGGTAAATTTGCGACTAAAGGCCGCGTCATTTATAACCCCAGCGATACCCGCTATCTGGGCAGTTTCAATTTAAGCGATCTGCTGCTGAACGAAGCAAGCGATCCTTTCCTCTCGCTAAAATCCTTGAACAGTCGCGCCTTCGAAGTATCTCCCGCCCGACTGGTGATGGACGAACTATCGATTGTCGGGTTGAGCAGCAAACTAATCATCGATAAAGACAAATCGGTCAGTGTCACGCGTATCATGCGACCTGCTACCGCAGCCCCGGCACCTGCACCCGCCACATCGACGCAAGGCTTGAAGCCTGCTTTTCTGGTTAATATAGACCGCTTGCGCTTCAGTCAGGGTGAACTGGATTACGCCGATTATTCACTTGCCATTCCTTTTGCAACACACATTCATGATTTACACGGCATTATCACCGGCATCTCTACCCGCACCGACGCAGCCAGTCAGCTTGAACTGGATGGTCAGGTGGATGAATACGGACTGGCGCGTGCCACCGGTCAGGTAACGATGAGTGAACCGACTAACCTGATGGATCTCAACCGGAGTTTAACAAGTACCAAATTTTAATCAATATAATCATAATATTGCAGCGTACTAGTTTTGTAAAAGAGAAATTTCTCATTTTTTCTTGTTATTTTTCTATTATCTGGTGAATTTTATAGTCCCTCCCGGGTTTGA
>CAIRBC010000018.1 GCA_903876685.1 uncultured Nitrosomonadales bacterium
AGAGGGCGAAGGTTAATGGCTAGGGTCGATGAAATTGGTGCGCAAGCGCACCCTACGAAATGGAGGTTCATGGGTAGGGTTGGGGAGATAAGCAGCCACTTGGTTGCTGTCTTTAGTCAACCTGGTGGAGTGGCTAATGGGTTCATCAGGGGAACGGGCATGGCGGGTTTCATCATATGGAGTGTGCCATGGCCGTTAACGTGAAGCACGCGTAGCGACTTACTCCCCCTCGCCCGCTTGCGGGAGAGGGATGGGGAGAGGGAAACGGGCATGGCGGGTTTCATTATCAGGGGTGGCAAAATTGACATGCCCGTTAGAACAAACGTAAACCGATGCCATTCTGTCAACGCTTCAGGTCGGCGGCGGTCTGACCTGCGATACCCCAGTTGGTTTTAGGGACATCGTGAATCCATACCCGGATGTTTTCCACTGGAGCGCCGACCGCCTCTTGCAAGGCTAATGTTACCTTCTCGATCACGGCTCTTTTTTGTTCTTCAGTACGTCCTTCAAGCAAGTAAATTTGAGCAAATGGCATAATATTTCCTTGAATAAATTAAACGAATCTGCAACCCACCGAGCCCATATCCTGCATACGCAAACTGATATTGTCACCACGCTTGACCGCAATCGCTTCGGTAATTCCGCCTGACAAGATCATCGCGCCTGCCGGGATTTCTTCGCCGCGCGCGCCCAGGTGATTGGCCAGTAACGCGATCGCGGTTGCCGGGTGACCCAGCACTGCCGCCCCTGCACCCAGGGCTACGATTTCGCCATTTTTCTCCATCACCACCCCCAGCGTGCGCATATCGACTGCATCAGCCAGCTTGATTTTGCCGCCGACTACAAAGCGAGCCGACGAAGTATTGTCGGCAATCACGCTCTTCAGGTCAAATTTAAAATCGCGGTAGCGCGAGTCGATAATTTCGATGCCAGGCATGATGAAGTCGGTTGCCGCCAACACCGCTCCAATATGGCAACCTGGTCCTTTCAGCGCCTGTTTCATGACAAAGACGATTTCCGGCTCTACTTTAGGATGAATCAGTTTATCAATCGCAATTTCGCCGCCATCCGGCACCGAGCCATAGTCGGTGACGAAACCAAACACCGGTGTCGAAACCCCCATCTGTTTCATCTTGGCAAAGGAGGTTAGCCCTGCCTTGAGACCGACGATACGCGTGCCGCGTGCGATCTTGCGGCGACGAATTTCATCTTGAATCGCATAGGCATCATCCCAATCCATTTCGGGATATTCATCGGTGATTTTTAGCGTGTCCTGTGCCTTGAGTTCACAGCCTTCCAGGTGTGCAGCCAGTTTGTCTATGCTAGTCTTGTCGAGTTTCATGTTTTTTTCCTGAAGTATGTCGTGCTGTTAAATGAACTTGACCGAGCAGCCGCCAATCCCGCCTATGGTCACCCGCAGATTGTCGCCCTTGACTACCGGAATCAAGGCTGCCAGCGAACCGGATAGGATCACTTCACCGGCCTTGAGCGGAATGCCCAAACGCCCCAGTGTATTGGCCAGCCAAGTCACCGCATTCACCGGAGAACCCAGCGTCGCCGCCCCCGCGCCTGTGCCGACAATTTCGCCGTTCTTTTCCAGCACCATGCCGCAAGTAGACAAATCAAGCTGAGCAGGATTGACCAGCCGGTCACCGAGCACGAACACACCGCAGGAAGCATTGTCGGAAACGGTATCTTGAATCTTGATTTTCCAGTTTTCGATGCGAGAATCGACAATCTCGAAACAGGCCATCACGCCCTCGGTGGCCGCCAGTACATCGGCATTCGATATGCCCGGGCCGATCAGATCCTTTTTCAGGACAAAGGCAATCTCGCCTTCGGCTCGCGGCTGGATCAGTCCGTCTATTTCAATCGATTCACCTTCGTTATAAATCATCCCGTCCAGCAACCAGCCAAAGTCCGGCTGAGTGACGCCCAGCATATTCATCACGGCGCGGCTGGTGACACCGATTTTTTTGCCGACCACCTTTTCTCCGGCAGCAAGCCGACGGGCGATCAGGCGTTCCTGGATGTGGTAGGCATCCTCGATGGTGATTTCCGGATGGCGGGTGGAAAGCGGCGTGACGGTCTTGCATTGAGTCAGGGAATCATAAAGCTGGTCTCCCAACTGGGTAATCAATGTCTGTTCCATGCTTACTCTCTCTAAAGAATTGCGTTAAATGCCGTGACTTCAGGCAAGGAAATTTGCTACTAAACTATTAAAACTGACTGAATGTTCTATCTGCGTCCAGTGACCACATTTGCCAAAGACATGTAATTGCGAATGGCTTATCCAGTTTGCCAGCGTCAGGGAATTACTCAAGGGAATTACCTGATCTTCGCGACCATGAATAACCAGTGTCTCGTGCTGAATGGCGCGGATGTCGGCTTCAGCGCTGGCCATCTGATCTACCCATTGCTGACGCGGTGCGGGAAACATCGCGGCAAAAGACTCCTGAAAGCCGGGTCTGATGCTGGCCTCGTAACGCAGTTTGGCCAGTTCATCGGTGACCAGTGCGCGATCATAGGCGAAAATATCGAGCAGGTTGCGCATATTATCGATTGAAGGCGTATAACCCCAGACCGCATCGAGTCCGGGTGTCAGCGTAAACGGCACGCCCACGCTGCCCATCAGCACCAGTCGACGCACCCGGTGCGGATGGCGGATCGCCAGCGCGATTGCCAGCGCGCCACCGAAGGAATTACCGACCAGATCGGCCTGGCTAAGCTGTAAGGCATCGAGCAGGCCGATTGCCTGTTTCACCCAGTTATCCATATGATACTGATAAGCGACCGGACGCTCGCTAAAGCCAAAACCTGCCATGTCGGGTGCGATCACCCGCGCTTGCCGGCTCAGCGCCGGAATCACCAGTCGCCAGTTGGCCCAGGCAGAAACGCCGGGCCCTGAACCATGAATCAACAATACCGGGTGACCGCTGCCTTGATCGTGGTAATGGGTGTCTATGCCAGCCGCATCAATGTGGTAGGCAATTTCCGGATTAGCATGCTCGCTCATAACTTAAGACAGACATTTTTTTGTTCGGTATAGAACTCTAGCGAATGCACACCGCCTTCGCGGCCGATACCCGATTGTTTGGCACCGCCAAACGGGGTGCGCAAGTCACGCAAAAACCAGCTATTCACCCAGGCCAGACCCACTTCCATCTGATGCGCGACCCGGTGAGCACGAGATACATTCAGCGTCCAGATTGCGGTTGCCAGTCCGTATTCATTGTCATTGGCCTTTGCCAGCACTTCTTGTTCGGTATCGAAAGGGGAAATATGGCAGCAGGGGCCGAAGATTTCTTCCTTGATCACACGAGCCGTTTCCGGCAAACCCGTCCAGATAGTGGGTTGTACCCAGCAACCCTCTTTGAGCTCACCTGGCATATCGAAGATGCCGCCACCGGTGACGACCGTGGCACCGGCTGCTGCGGCTATCTGGTAATAGGACAAGACCTTGCGCTGGTGTTCCTTGCTGATCAACGGGCCGATACCGGTAGATTTATCTTCCGGAATGCCGGGTTTGAGGGCTTCCGCCCCTTTTTTCAAGGCGGCGACAAATTTGTCGAAGATCGGACGTTCCACATACACCCGTTCAGTGCCCAGACAAACCTGTCCACAATTAACGAAAGCCGAGCGTAGTGTGCCCTCGATAGCGGCGTCGAAATCGCAGTCAGCGAATACGATCGCCGCATTCTTGCCGCCCATTTCCAGACTGACCGGGCGCGATCCTTTGGCGGCGGCCTTCATGATAATCTCGCCGGTACGGGTTTCTCCGGTAAAGGTGATTGCATTCACCAGCGGATGGGTCGTCACAAATTCCCCGGCGGAGTTCGGGCCAAAGCCATGCACCACATTGTAGACTCCCTTGGGGATGCCGACCTTGTTCATGACCTCGCCTAACAGGGTCGCGGTCTGCGGTGTCTCCTCAGACGGCTTGACCACCACGGTATTACCGCAAGCCAGCGCCGGGCCTACTTTCCAGGTCATCAGCAGCAAAGGCAAATTCCAGGGGCAGATCACCCCGACTACTCCTACCGGAGTGCGATAACCATAATTGATCGCGCCCTTGCCGTCCGGGGTCGCTGTCTCAAAAAATTCAGTGGGAACATTTTTTACCACATCGGCAAAAATCTTGAAATTGGCTGCGCCACGCGGGATGTCGATGTGTGCGGCGAGACTATGCGGCTTACCGGTATCGGCGCATTCTGCAGCCAGAAATTCATCGAAACGGTGGTTAATCTCATTGGCCAGTGCATGCAGCATTTCGGTACGTTCAGCAAAGCTCATTTTCCCCCAGGGTCCCTTGAGGGCGGCGTGAGCGGCTTTGACGGCTGCATCTACCTCGTCACGCGTGGCTTCTGCAACCTCGGCAATGACCTGATTAGTCAGCGGAGAATGCTTGTTGAAACGGCTACCGGTAGCGACAAATTCGCCATTGATGAAGTTTTGAATCAGTTTCATGGTGTGCTCTACTTGTAAACGAAGTGGGGTGAAATTCTTGCTAAAATGGGTCAGCGTCAGGTGACGGCTAAAAACTTAAAGCCCCAGTGCCTTCAGGCCTGCCAGTGCGCATTCCTCATCTTCTGCTTCTGAAGCGCCGGAAACGCCAATGCCGCCAATCCAGTCCTGGTCGGTACGTATCGGCAAGCCACCGCCAAATACAATTAAGCGGGGTTGGTTGGAAAAGCCGAACTTCATGCCGTCATCATGGCCGATTGCCCCCATCCAGGCTTTGGTGGGGAAACCAAAGCTGGCTGAGGTGTATGCCTTGTCAATCGCAAGATTAATCGAATGGATAAAGGCACCCGGCAACCGCCCGAAAGCCATCAGATTGCCGCCGCGATCCACTACCGCGACATTAATTTTCCAGCCATGTGCCTGGGCATAACTCACGGCGGCTTGCACCGCCGTGTTTGCGGCTTCCCAGGTAATGCCGGGTATCGCAGATAGAATTTGCATGGGTCAGGTCACGACGGTCAGGAAGGCATCGTTCAAGGCGCGATCGTGATAGAAGATGCCACGACCGACATCGTCGATGGTCCAGGTGATCGGATGCCAGTCTGGATAAGAGGAATAGCCGCCACTGAAGGTTTCGAAACGGTTGCCCGAGGGGTCGAAGGCATAAATAGTGGTGCCGCGTGTCACGCCATGGCGTGTGGGACCGATGTCGATCTTGACCCGGTTCATGCTCATAATATCGGCCGCGCGCAATACCTTCTCCCAGCTATCCAGCAGGAATGCAACGTGATGTACTTTACCGGGTTCGGGATGACGCACCATCGCTATGTCATGCGCCTTGGTGGAACAGGACAGCCAAACGGCCAGATCGGTCTTGCCATCTTCCAGCAGGATGCGCTCGACCAGATAGAAACCCAGTACATTCACCAGTATATCGCGTGCACCGTCGATGTCCGGACCATACAGCAGCGCATGATCCATGCGCACGGGTGCAATACCATGTTCTGCCTCAGGAATCCAGGCTTCGGGGTTGGTATAGGGTTGACCGTTGCCGACATCGGTCTTTTCGGCGTACAGTTCGATTTGGTGACCGGTTGGGATCATGAAACGCACGCGCTCGCCGGTTTCCAGCAATTCGCCTGCCGGGATGCGCTCGGTCTTGATGCCGTAAGCCTGTAAATCGGCATCGAACTTCAGCAAGGTCGCGTGACTGTCGACTTTGAAGCTAAAAAAATCCAGTCCAGGCTTATCAGCCTGACGAATAATAAAACTGTTATGATCACGCTCGTCCCAGGCCTTGAAATACACACGCCCCTGAGCGTCTCTGCCGGTTTCTACCAACCCGACCACATCGCTATAAAATTTAATGCTTTCTTCCAGATCCAATACCCGCATCTGCGCGTGTCCCGGACGCAATACACCCGTCATTGCCATGCTTTATCTCCCTGAATTTATTTATTTAACTTCACTGGCTACTGCTTTGTCATTACAGACGCTTTTACTCATCTTGCCCAACACCTTGAGCCGCAGATCGCTAGTCGGCCATACCCGGCAGGCAAGCACACGGTTGTTCGCTTCGTCCTCTACACTGATATGTTCACGGCTCATCACCCGCTTACGGTAAGTCCCGGAGATAATTTCTATCTTGCAGACACCACAGCCCCCACCGCAACAACCCACCGGTATGCCTTTTTTACCCAGCGCTGCCATGCCATCCAGCACGGTTCTTGTTTCAGATGAACGAAAACTTTCTCCGGTATCTTCTAGGGTGATGCTGTGATAACTCATGGATTCCTCGTGCAAGTTAAGCTGGGCTGACCACATATTATGTTTTACGCCGAATACTTTCCAATACTAAATTTGCATTAGTCGATACCTTTTAGGTATCATGAATGATGGAATTTCGCTATCTAAAATATTTTGTTACCCTTGCTGAAGAGCTTAATTTCAGTCGTGCGGCTGCCAGGCTGCATATTTCCCAGCCGCCACTGACGCGACAGATCCAGCAACTGGAAGCCGAACTGGGATGTGAGCTGTTTTTTCGTGGCTCCAGGGGAGTTGAGCTGACTCTTGCAGGCCAGTCGCTACTCAAGGATGCTTTGGGTATCATGAGTCTGGTGGGTGCCAGCAAGGAAAGAGCCTGTAAGGCGGGGCGTGGGGAAATTGGCAAGTTGGAGGTGGGTATTTTTGGTTCGGCGATTCTAAGCCATATTCCACGTATTCTGTTCGAGTTCCGCAACCTTTACCCGGAAGTGGAAATTACCTTGCATCAGCAAACCAAGGCTGAGCAAATTCAGGCGTTGCGCGAACGGCGTCTGACCATTGGTTTCAATCGACATATTCCCGTGGAGCCGGACATTATCATCGAAACCATCTTTTTGGAGCCACTGGTGATTGCCTTGCATAATAAGCATCCGCTGGCCAGGCACAAGTCGCTCCGGATTGCACAGATTGTTGAGGAACCGCTGATTCTATATCCCAGAAATACTCGCCCCGGTTTCGCCGACGATGTCATGGCACTGTTTCGTAACGAAGGTTCTACGCCCAGGATCACACAGGAGGTGACCGATGTGGTGACCAGCATCGCGCTGGTGTCCAGTGGCTTTGGCATCTGTGTGGCACCGCAGGCTGTCATGAACCTTAAACTGCCGGGTGTGGTGTACCGTCCGATCAAGGCGACTCCTGCGCCCACCATAGAATTTGCCTGCCTGTATCGCCGTGAAGACGAATCGCCAATTCTGGCCGCGATTCTTAAGGTGGTGCGGAAGTTCAAGCCATCTTTTACTGAACCCTGTGTCTGAGTATACGGGTTGCCGTACTTAAAATTCGTGTTCACGGAATCAATTCAGCACTTCAAGACAGCGCTTCTTTTTTCTTCAACCGATATTGCAACTGCGGACGGGTAATGCCGAGCAGGCGCGCCGCACTGGCCAGATTGCCATCCGAGCGCCGTACCGCTTCTTCCAGCAAACTACTTTCCAGATCTTCGAAGGAGATGCCGCTGCCCAAGATCGCTTCGAGCAGGGCGGCGGTGCGGCTCGGCTCGGGTTTGTTCTCCAGATTACCGGCTGAGGAAATCAGGCATTCCCAGTTTTTAACTTCGCTGACATGGGTGAACAAATGCTCAAGTTCGATCCAGCCGCCTTGCGGTGCCAGTATCAGACCGCGTTCGATCATGTTTTCCAGTTCACGTACATTGCCCGGCCACTGATGGCGCTTGATCGCCTGCATGGCCTTGTCGCTCACCCCTAGCAGTTTTTTCTCGTATAGCGTGCAATAACGGGTCAGCATACTTTCGACCAGCGGCGGGATATCGGCAACCCGCTCGCGTAGTGGCGGAATTTGAATCGGATAAACATTCAGGCGATAGTAGAGATCGGAACGAAAGCGTCCGGCCTTGACGGCTGCCTGCAATTCAACATTGGTTGCCGCGACTATGCGCACATTGACGCTGCGTACCCGGTCGTCGCCCAGCCTTTCGATTTCGCCTTCCTGAAGTACGCGCAGCAACTTCGCCTGAGCAGCCAGCGGAAGTTCGCCAATTTCATCGAGGAAAATGGTACCGCCTTCGGCACGTTCAAATTTTCCGACGCGTGAAATCTGTGCTCCGGTGAAGGCACCTTTTTCAACGCCAAACAATTCGGATTCAAGCAGTTCAGTGGGTATGGCCGCACAGTTGATCACCACGAACGGATTCTGCCGGCGTTTGCTCATCTGATGCAGGGTGCGTGCAAAACGCTCCTTGCCTACCCCGGTTTCGCCGAGTAGCAGCACAGAAACCTGTGTATCTGCGGCTCGCGAAACCAGGTCATAAGCATGCTTGAAGCTTTTGGAAATGCCGATCATCTGCGGAGCCTGCTGCGAGATGGTGGTGCGCAGGCAGTCAACCTGATTCTGTAATTCAATCAGATGGTTAAACATGGAATCCAGTTGAAAATAATCGGCATCCAGTTCCGCATCGTCCCACTCTTCACGGGGTTTGCCGACGATGCGGCAATGGTTATGCCCGCAAGCGACACACTCAACTTCCTTGAACAGGATAAAGCTTCCCATGAAAGCCGAGGTATAACCAGAGGCATAGCCGATTTGTGACCAGCATACCGGTTCTTTGGATTGACCAAATTCGCGTATATGAACTTCCTGTTCCCAGGAATTTTCCCAGAGGAATTCGCCGGCAAACTCGCCTTTATCTATATCCATCCGGATAGAAATCGGGGTGACGCGAACAATGCCTTCCAGCATATGCAATTGTGGTCCGGTGAAAAATGCATCGGTCAGCGACTTATGGCCACGAATACGTTTGGCAATTTCTGCATCGCGTACCCCGGCGGCATAGCCCATGCGTATCAAGATTCTGCGGGTGCGTTCCTTACCCACTAAACCGATCAAATCCTTGCGTAGCTTGCCCAAGGCATCGGTGTGCATCAGCACCATACGATTTTCGGCGAGCCAGATGGTGCCATCCTGCTCGGAAAAATGCACCAGCTTACGCAGGTCATTGGCTTCGGGATACTCAATTATTGCCATTGCTTGTCACTTTATGCTGCCGGACGGAAATTGCCGGAATTCTATAGATTGATTTTACTGCCATTGCGAAATGATTTAAGTCTGAGTTGCACTTTAAACGAAAAGTCGCGGCCGATTAATTTGCCGATTATATAGCCTAATATTTTTATCCGGTACTAGCATGTTTGATCAATTGATTAACCAGGGAGTAATCAATTCATCAATTCGTAATATCAAGCCGTGGCATATTCTTTAGCATTTAAATTTTATTTATAAAAAACAATAAATTATGTGCGTGGCACGTTTCTTGATTGTGCTAGTAAATTATAGCAGCACCGTTCAATCCTCCCTCTTATGGGAATTACCAGGAGAAATACATGCATATCGATTTACGCACAGTCGCCATCAAGCCGGTGCGCCAGACCTTTGATCATATCGTCCGTCGTTTTGGAGACAAGCCGGCCAGCCGTTATCAGGAAGGCACCTACGATCTACAGCAGACCGACATTTTTCATTACCGCCCGTTGTGGGAGCCTGAATTGCAACTGTTTGACAAACGGCGCAGCAAGGTGGAGATGAAAGACTGGTATGCGCTCAAGGATCCGCGCCAGTTTTATTATGGCGCCTATACCATTGCTCGCGCACGCCAGCAGGAAGCCGCCGAATCCAGTTTTGAGATGATCGAAGAACGCGGCCTGGCCGATTTGCTGCCAGCCGAGGTAAAGCAACTGGCTCTGGATATTCTGGTGCCGATGCGTCATGTCGAGTGGGGCGGCAACATGGGCAATTCATATATCACTGCTTATGGTTACGGCACCGCAATTACCCAACCCTGCCTGTATCACGCGATGGATCATCTGGCAGTGGCTCAGTACCTGAGTCATGTGGGTCTGGTACTGGATGGCGCAGAGGCACTGGATGCAGCCAAGGAAGCCTGGATGAATGGCGCGCTATGGCAACCGATGCGTCGTCATGTGGAAAATGTACTGGTCGTGCAGGACTGGTTCGAGATTTTTGTCGCGCAAAATCTAGTGCTCGAAGGCCTGTCCTATCCGCTGCTTTATGATTATCTGGATGCGGATTTTTCTGCCAACGGCGGCACCGTCATTTCGATGATGACCCGTTTCATGTCCGAATGGGCAGACGAAACCGGCAAATGGGTGGACGCACAGATCAAGGTGGCGGCTGCCGAATCAGCGCAAAACAAGGCGCTAATCAGCGACTGGGTAAAACAATATCGCGCGCCGGTACTGGAAGCACTGACACCGATTGCTGCCCGCGCTTTCGGCGACAAGGCCGACAGCGTCCTCTCAGAAATTACCGATCAATTTAATGCACGCTGTACCAAGCTCGGCTTGGTTCTCTAGGAGTTTTCATGTCTACCGTTTTTATCGCTTTTCAAACCAATGATGATACCCGCCCGATCATCGAAGCCATCCTTGCCGATAATCCTCACGCGGTGCTCGACGAGCAACCGGCGATGGTCAAGATCAACGCAGAAGGACAGCTCGTGATCAAGCGTGCCACGATCGAGGAACTGATCGGTCGCGACTTCGACCTGCAGGAGCTGCAGATCAATCTGATTACCCTCTCCGGGCATCTGGATGAGGATGACGACCAGTTCACCCTGGCCTGGAAATAATATTAATAGGAGATTAGCAATGGATATGCACGCCGCCAAGAAGAAGATGAGCCTCAAGGAAAAATACGCGCACATGACCCGTGGTCTGGATTGGGAGACCAGTTATCAGTCCCCGGAAAAGGTTTTCCCCCAGGCCAGCTTCGAAGGGATCAAGATTCACGACTGGGACAAGTGGGAAGACCCATTCCGCCTGACCATGGATTCATACTGGAAATATCAGGCTGAAAAAGAACGTAAATTATATGCAGTGCTGGATGCCTTTGCGCAGAATAACGGTCATTTGGGTGTCACCGATGCGCGTTATATCAACGCCTTGAAACTGTTTCTGACCGGCATTTCGCCGCTGGAATATGTCGCGCATCGCGGCTTTGCCGCCGCAGGTCGCAATTTCCCCGGTGTCGGTCCGCGCGTGGCCTGTCTGATGCAGTCGCTTGATGAAATCCGTCATGCACAGACGCAGATTCATGCCTTGTCCAATTACAATAAGCATTATGACGGCTTCCATGACTTCAAGCATATGCTGGAGCGGGTATGGTATCTGTCTGTTCCTAAATCCTTCTTCGATGATGCCTTCAGTTCCGGCCCGTTCGAATGGATGATTGCAATCGGCTTTTCCTTTGAATATGTGCTGACAAACTTGCTATTTGTGCCGTTCATGTCGGGTGCTGCGTATAACGGCGATATGGCGACCGTGACTTTCGGTTTCTCGGCGCAATCCGACGAAGCGCGCCACATGACGCTGGGTCTGGAATGTATCAAATTCATGCTGGAACAAGATCCGGCAAACCTGCCAATCGTGCAAAAATGGATCGACAAATGGGCATGGCGCGGCATTCGTGTGCTGACGCTGGTTGGCATGATGATGGACTATATGCTGCCCAAGCGCGTGATGAGCTGGAAAGAAGCCTGGGAAATCTATTTCGAGCAGAATGGTGGCGCGCTGTTCGGGGATCTGGCACGCTATGGTATCACCGTGCCTAAATGCATTACTCAATGCACCATCGACAAGGAACACATCTCTCATCAGGCCTGGGCTACCTTTTACCAGTATGGCGGCGCTGCGGCCTTCCATACCTGGATGCCAAGCGATGAAGAAATGGACTGGTTGTCGGCTAAATATCCAAACACCTTCGACAAGTATTACCGTGATCGTTTCACCTACTGGCGCGAGCAAGCCGAGAAGGGTAATCGCTTCTACACCAACACGTTACCGATGCTTTGCCAGGTCTGTCAGATCCCGATGCTGTTTACCGAACCGGATGATCCCAGCCAGATCTGCTATCGCGAATCAGATTATGAGGGTGAGAAATACCATACCTGCTCAGATGGTTGCAAGGCGATTTTCGATGACGAACCGCAGAAATATATCCAGTCCTGGCTGCCGGTGCATCAGGTCTATCAGGGCAATTGCTTCCCCGAAGGTACTGATCCGACCGTAGCAGGCTTCAATCCGCTGGCGAAAGTGCTGGAGTGGTATCACCTCGAACACGGCAAGGATAACCTCGACTTCGAAGGCTCGCGCGACCAGAAGAATTTTGATCTGTGGCGCGGCATGGCGACCAAGAATACTTGAGCATTTGAGTGGAGGGCTAACTGCCCTCCCGTACAAAAAATAGGAGATAAATATGTCTGTAAATTCACTTAAAGAATATAAATTCAGCCCCGCCGATACCCAGGATAAATTCCACGGCAGCCAGTTGCTGTATGTGGGTTGGGATGACCATCTGATGTTCTGCGCCCCGTTCGCGTATTGCCTGCCCCCCGCTACACGCTTCAGTGATTTGTGTGAAAATATCCTGAAGAATTCTTTTGGCTACCACCCGGATTGGAGTAAAGTTGATTTCACCAAGGCGACCTGGTTAAAGTCCGGTAAACCCTGGCAACCCGACATGAGCAAGACTATTGCGGAACTGGGACTCAAACACAAAGATGTGTTGCGTCTGAAGACCCCAGGCTTGAAGGGTATCAACGGCAGCGGTTCCTGAAGTAAACGAAGTTTCCCGTTTTTTCGCGTCGCGTGGCAACGGGGATTTCAAACGTAACAGCCTGACCCGTGCAAGGTGCAATCATGTTTACACCTTGCACGGATTTTTAAGGTAATGGTATGAAACACGCGTAGCGACATACTCCCGGCTACGCCCCCTTCGCTGCGCTCTCCCCGCTTGCGGGAGAG
>CAIRBC010000019.1 GCA_903876685.1 uncultured Nitrosomonadales bacterium
CATCGTTATGTAGGGATTTTTTTCCAATAAAGCAGAGAAGCAATTCCATTTAAACTTGGTTTGCTTGGGTTTATTCTGGTCTGCTCGGATATTTTGCATTATACTTCGCGCAGTTTCCGCCGATGGGGCGGTATTACGAGTTTGGGGTAGATCATTACAATGGATGACCGCTGGCTTTCTGTCGATGAAATTTCTGAATACCTGGGTGTCGCAAAAGACACGGTTTACACTTGGGTAACCAGTAAGGGAATGCCTGGACACAAAGTTGGACGATTCTGGAAATTCAAGAAAGAAGATGTGGATGCTTGGGTGCGTGACGGCGGTGCAACATCCAGCAGCGACGATTTCGAAAATAAGGAAGGTTCCAATGGCTAAAGCCAAGACAGTAACCTCCGCACAGGTCGAGAACATGAGCGACCTTGAACAACCGGATCAAGAAACAGGGGATGCAGCACTGGCAGAAGGCAGGATATTTGACTATATCACTGGCAACCCGGTCAAGGACACCGATAAAGAGCATGTCCGGCAACGCATTTCCCGCGCAATCATCCATGAATACGGCATTGCTGCCGAGGACATGGAACCAGACTATAAAATCAAAGTCGGTGGGCGTAACAAAAAGGTTGATATCGCCATTTTTCGACCGGGTACGCCTCACACGGACGTAAACCTCTATCGCGCTGTTGCTATTGAGAAAGAACCCAAGGTTGGCACCAAAGGCGCTTATCGTATGCGCGATCCCGATGAAGCGCGCAAGGAATTTGAGCTGCTTGAAGGCATCATGGCGGAGGTCGAGAGCTGTCAATATGGTTTGTGGACTAACGGGTTGGAGTTTTTCTTCTTCAAAAAGGAAGTCTTGCGTTTCGACATAAAGTTCAAATCCATCGGCGACTGGCCCATGGGAGATGACACCATCGGTACTCGTGAGGCGGCCTCCATAGCCAAGATGCGCAGTGCCGATCCGGTCATGCTGCGCATTGCCTTTCGCCGCTGTCACAATTACATCCATGGCAACGAGGGCATGCCCAAGGATGCCGCGTTCTGGCAGTTTCTCTACCTTATCTTTTGCAAGATGTACGACGAACGTCGTCTTGGTGAGCATCGCGATTTTTGGGTGAGTCCGTATGAACCATTCAACCCAGAAGGCCAGAAGGAAATCCGCCGACGCATCCAGCCACTGTTCGAAGCGGTGAAAAGTGCTTACCGTGATCTTTTCAAGGGCAACGAAGAGATTACCCTTTCTGACCGGGCACTCGCGTTCATAGTCTCTGAACTGTCACGCTATGACTTTGCGCGTACCGACGTTGATGCGAAAGGCGCGGCTTACCAGGAAATTGTTGGCACCAATCTGCGCGGTGACCGTGGTCAATATTTCACGCCTCGCGGTGCGATTCGGCTGGTCATCCAGATACTCGCCCCGAAGGAAAACGACCGCGTTTTAGATCCTGCTTGCGGCACCGGTGGCTTCCTGGTTGAGACGCTCAATTATCGTAACAAAGCTTTTCATGCTGAAAAGAAAATAAAGGTTGGCAACGAAAATACCGAGGAATTTATTTCCTTGCGTGATCGACTGGCCGATTTTGCCGCGAACAAACTCTTCGGCTCTGACTTTGATCCCTTCCTTGTGCGTGCTGCACAAATGAATGTGATGCTGGCAGGAAACTCGCTCGGCCACCTCTATCATATGAACTCGCTGGAGTTCCCCGTTGGTCACCTGCCGGGCGTGAAGCCGGCAAATGAAACGGTTCGTTTGGGTACGGTCGACATCATTGCCACTAACCCACCTTTCGGTTCAGACATCCCCATTACCGAACGGACTATCCTGGAACAGTACGAACTTGCCCGCCGCTGGGAACGTCAAGGTAATGGTTTCGTCATGACTCAGACTATCAAGCCTGCCGTCGCACCGGAGGTGTTGTTTATTGAGCGCTGTGTGCAATGGCTTAAGCCGGGTGGACGTATGGGGATTGTTTTGCCGGATGGCATCCTCGGCAATCCCGGCGACGAATTTATACGCTACTGGATACTGCGTCATTGCTGGGTACTCGCCAGTATAGACCTGCCGGTGGAATCCTTCATCGTCGAGGCCAATGTCAATATTCTCACCAGTCTGTTGTTCCTCAAGAAGAAAACCGAGCAGGAGATACAGGTTGGCGACCTGGGCAAGAAGCAGGATTACCCGGTGTTCATGGCCGTTGCCGAAAAAGTCGGCTTTGACCGTCGTGGCAATCTGCTCTACAAGCGTCAGCCCGACGGCGAAGAAATCCTCATCGAAAAAACCTACGAAGAGAAAGTTCGCATCGGCGGCAAGCTGGAAGTGCGTACCCTGCATCGCAAAGAGCGTATCCCGGACGATGATCTGCCAGACATTGCCGCTGCCTATGCGGAATTCCGTGCCAAACACCCGGAGCCTGGCAAATGATCACGCGACTGGAGGCGACTCGTTATCGCTGCTTCGAACGTTTGGGGATTGATGTTGGAGATTTTCAGGTGCTGGTCGGTGCCAATGGTTCAGGCAAAACAACTTTGCTTGATCTTCCTCCCTTGTTGGGCGAATTATTGCGAACAACCAATATCGCCTTGCCCTTTTTGGAACGTCGTTCGGATGCCCCTGCACGAGCAGGGAGTTTGAACGAGCTTGTATTTGCCGGACGTGGTAGCGATTTTTCCCTGGCGATAGAGGCTCGCCTACCAGATACGGTTCAAGCCAAAGTGCTTAAAGGGCTATTCGCCAGACTTAAAACAGAAAAATCACGGCTTGCCCTTCAGGAAGATAGAAAACAATGGCCGACACACATCCGTTATGAGTTCGGCTTGCGCATTACAGATGATCGCGAGCTGCATGTCATTAACGAATACCTCTTTGTGTTCCCGGAAACTCAAGCCCCTGATCGCCGTTTGACAGGATTTCATGGAACACAGGTGGAGAGCAAAAAACAATGGCGTTCCATCCTGAAGCGCGAATTTGGATACGATACCGAATTTACCCCTGAAGTCCTATCTGGACGGTCACGTGTAGCCAAGGTGGGACTTCCGCCCACTTTGCTTGCCATGCCACGAGTAATGTTCGAGTCCGAAGCAGAATATCCGGCAGCGCGCTGGCTCTATAACCTGCTGACAGCAGGCGCAATGTTTCTCGATCCTAACTGGGCCGAAATGCGTCTGGCCAGTCCGCCTGGTCAGCCGAAAACCATCATCGCCAGTGGTCGCAACATTCCTTGGCTGGCACTTGAACTTAAACGCGAAAATGCACCCGATGGTAAGCAACCAGACTACCGTAATGAGCGCTATTCGGATTGGATTGCCCATGTTAAAACAGCCTTACCACAGGTTGCGGACATTGATGTGCGGGAACGCGAAGACGATCATCATGCCTATTTCGTCGTGACTTATCGCGGTGATTTCAAAGTACCGTCCTCGGGGCTGTCGGACGGCACATTGCGAATCTTGACGCTGACACTGTTACCATACCTTAGCAAACAACCGGCGATAGTGGTGACAGAAGAGCCCGAGAACGGCATCCACCCCCGCGCCATCGAGGCCATATTACAGTCACTTTCATCCATGTACGAAAGCCAGGTATGGGTGTCGTCACACTCCCCCGTGGTGCTTGCCAGCGCGAAATTGGATCAATTATTATGTGCCCGTGTAACGAAAGAAGGAGGCGTGGAGATGGTGACCGGCAATGATCATCCTCGCCTCAAAGAATGGCGTGGCGGTATTGATCTCGGCAGCTTATTTGCAGCGGGGGTGCTGGGATGAGTGGTAGCAAGCGTCCCTGCGTTATTCTGGTTGCCGACAGTAATATGGCGGCAGCTTTTCGCGGCTACTTGACCAGAGACGGGTGGCACCGCAGCCTCAACTGCATGCCCTTCGCATTCAACCCTGATGTGGGTGGAGATTTATTGGTGGACGAGGGTGGAAATGATCCTGGCGTTTATACCCGCGCACATGAACTGCTACGCCCCTATCTGGGTACTCATGCACGCGCACTGGTCGCCCTCGATTGTGAATGGGTGGGTTCTCCAGGCAAAAAGACTATTGTTGATGATATAACCGGGCGACTGGTCAGTAATGGTTGGGCGGCTGATGCGGTCAAAGTCATTGCCATTGAGCCTGAACTTGAAAACTGGCTTTGGCAAGACAATCCGCTGGTCGCAGAGGCACTGCGCTATCGGGGCGTAACCAATCTGCGTACCTTACTTGCCCAGCAGGGACTCTGGCCGGAAGCGGATGCCAAACCGCCAAGACCAAAGGAAGCGACGGAATGGGTGTTGCGGCAAACGCGCCGCCCGCGCTCTTCAGCGATCTATGAAGAACTTGCCAGCCGAATTTCTATCAAGGGCTGCACCGATGAAGCCTTCAAGGAGTTGCATACCACGTTGCAGGGCTGGTTTCCGGCAGAGGGCGCGGTATGAAGTTCGAGAGTTTTAAAAATGCCCGCATAGTGCGTTCAAGCTGGCTGGAGGAAGGCGGACGAAGGCTGGATTGCAATCCTTATATGTCGGGGGCGCTGGAAGCGCGGGATGCGTTGAAGTTGCTAAAAGCCCGTAAGGAAAAACTGAAGGATGTTACAACCGGGATTTTTCACGCAGGCCGGGAAGGACGGCGTTGGGTCGATAGCCCTGAATTTGGTGTGCCATTCTTGGGTAGCTCAAACATTATTAATGCCGATCTTTCAACGCTCCCGCTAATGTCCAAGAAACAAGTCAAGCACAATCCGCATTTCACGCTTGGTGAGAAGTGGACCTTGATTACGCGCTCTGGCACGATTGGCCGCATGGCCTACGTTCGCCCTGACATGGCCGGTTTATCCTGTTCTGAACATGTCCTGCGCGTGGTTCCCGACGAATCTAAAATTCCGCCGGGATACCTCTACGCTTTTCTCTCCAGCAAATTTGGCGTTCCGCTGGTTGTGTCGGGTACCTATGGCGCGATCATTCAACACATTGAGCCGGAGCACATTGCTGGACTTCCAGTGCCCAGATTCGGACATGACTTTGAACTTCATATATCTGGTCTGATTGAAAAGGCGGCTGCTCAACGCGCGTTGGCTTCGCAGAAGAGACGAGATGCAATATCTGATTTTCAGAAACTACTGGGTTGGAAAGGACTTGACACCCATCGAACATCCCGCGATGTTTTGTCAGTAAATGTACTTCGACGAATGGACGCGTTTTACCATTCGGATAAAGTTGCTCAGGGCATTGAAGCACTTTCAAGTGTTCACTGCAAGCGTCTCGGAGACAAGGTTGAGCGAGTTTTTGAACCCAACCGGGGTCCTCGGTTGAAGGTTGATGATGCAAATTTTGGTGTTCCCTTCCTGTCCTCCTCAGCAGTATTTGAGGTACATCCAAAAGGCGATTATTTTATTTCCAAATCTAGGACTCCGCATTTCGATTCCTTGCCACTTACTTCCCGTGATGTCTTGCTACCACGGAGTGGCCAAGTCGGAGGAATTATTGGTCGGGCAGTACTCCCCTTATCTGGAAATGTCGGGCACGCTGGAAGCGAACATCTAGTTCGTATCCGATGCCGATCAGATGACGATGCGGCTTATATTTGGGCTGTTTTGGCATCTGAACCAGGTTATTGGGCAGTTGTTGGTACTGCGTATGGTTCCTCAATTCCCAGCCTAGATTCGGCACTGATTGCTGACCTTACCATTCCATGGTTCGGAGAGTCGGATCGAACTCGAATTTCTTCGCTGGCTAGGGCTTCTGTCGAAGCTCAAAGCCAAGGCATCACCAACGAAACAGAGGCAGTCCGGATGGTTGAGCAAAGGATAGGAGCGACCGAATAATGGCAAAAGTGTTCCCCATAGGCCAGCCAGTGAACGATGCCGAGCGCACCGTCATTGCCCACCTGCGGGATCATTTGCCGGACAGTTATATACTGCTACACAACTTTGAACTCGAACGCCAGGGCGAACGCTTCGAGATTGATCTTGCGTTGCTCACACCTCACGCGCTGTACCTGATCGACGTAAAAGGTACGCGAGGTGCGATTGATGTGTATGGCGCGAAGTGGCATCCAGAAGGCCGCGCGCCTTTTCCTTCGCCGCTTGCCAAGCTGCGTAATCATGCCCGCACAATCAAAGGATTGATTACCCAAAGCAACCCCGGACGCCACGAACTGGAAAGCATCTACGTCGATGCTGCGATTCTGCTTGCGGCACCGGATGCGTATCTGAATGACCGTGGCGGGTTGGATGCGCCTTTGGTGGTCAAACTCAAGGAAGCTGAGCGCTACTTCAAGGATGCGACGCGCATTCCGGCGCGCTTTTCACGCAATATTCTCGTGCAGCAGTCGCTGATTTTACATGCCTTGAAGGTGATAAAACCAGCTTCTGCCGTGCTGCAAATCGGCCACTGGCAGGTAAAAGAAAAACTTGGTGCTTCAGATACTTATACCGAATACCGCGCAGAGAATGCCTATGCAGGCGGTATGGCACGCTTGCGCGTGTATCAGGCCGATCCTTACCAGCCAGAAGAAGCGCGCAAGGCACAGATCAACCGCATTGCCAATGCCTATCGGGCACTGTCGAACCTGCCAATGCATCCGAACATCGTGGCAGCACGAGACTTTTTCCCGGCGGATGATGATAAGGCGTTCGTTCTGATCCTCGACGATGCGCCGGGGCAGGCATTGACTGTGCATTTGGCGCGGCCACAACTGGCGCTGACGATAGACCAAAAGTGGCGGGTTGCAAAAGACCTGCTGGCGGCATTGGCTCATGCCCATCACCACGGCGTGGTGCATCGCAACTTGACGCCGGGTGCGATTCTGATTGGACAGGACGGCACAACGCGTATAACCGATTTTGACTTCGCCAGACCAAGCGTGGATCGCTCCCAAACGATTGCGGACTCGATTGTTGATCTGGTGGAAAAGGCCTATGTGGCACCAGAGGCCTACCGTGCACCGGAAGTCGCGAACAGTGCTTCCGACCTGTTTTCGGCTGGGATGATTCTTTACGAACTGTTTACCGGCGAGCGTCCATTTGATGGTGAACCGACGCGTGTTTTCGATACCAATGGCATTTTTCCTGTGCTGCCCTCTCAACTGCGGTCTGAACTGAATAGCAACTTCGACGCATGGTTGCAGTCGCTCTGTCAGTTCGACGAAAGCCAACGCCCTCAGGCGTCTACTGCCCTGGCGGCACTGAATACCCTATTGTCTCCCGTGTTACCAACTGTAGCAGTATTACCGGCTTCAACATTGCTGCAGCCGGAAGCCGAAGACGACACAGATTTCCGTAATTTGCCTGCGGGCTATCCACTAACCAAAACCTATGTGGTGGAGAAGAAACTCGGGCAAGGTAGCTTTGGCGTGGTTTATAAGGTGATCGATACCCTGGGTGATGTGCCGCGCACGGTGAAGCTGATTCTTCATGATCGGCATTCCACCTATGAGCGGCTGAAGAAAGAATACAGGAATTTGGTGCAGATTCCAGAACATCCACATGTGGTGCGGGTACTCTATGGTGAGGTGTTGCCCGGCAGGGATATTCCTTTTCTCGTGTTCGAATATGTTGAAGGCACGGATATAGGCAATATGATCAAGCAGCGTTTGCTGGCACCGGAGGATGTGCTGGAACTCGGTAAACAGGTCATTGAGGGCTTGGCGCATTTACATGCCTCGGGCTTTCACCACTGTGACATTAAACCGCACAACCTGTTGTGGACGCAGAAGGGCGCAAAAATAATCGACTTTAACGTCTCTGTGCGCGTAGACGACCGTGATGCACGAGGTGGCGGCTCCCGCCGTTACCTGCCCCCTGACTTTGATCCGGAAGTGATCCCGCATAACGGCGAGCGTGCTGACCGGGATATTTATGCCTTGGGATTAACGCTTTATGAGGCACTAACAAGCCGCTATCCGTGGGAAACATCCGAGCCGCCCGTAAATAGGCATGCCCCCGATCCACGGGAACTTTCCGGTTTCTCCGATCTTGCCCCTGATCTTGTGAATGTGGTGCTCAAGGCAATTGCTCCCCGCCGCGCAGAGCGTTTTACTTCAGCGATAGAGTTTCGCGATGCACTGATGCAAGTCCGTCATGCCCGCCGCAGGATGCCAGTCAATCAGCCTGTGGTCAGTACAATAGACGTTACGGCAGCATCGGACAACCCAACAGCAATACCCAATACCAATCCGTTCGTTTCACACTTGATAACCCTTTACAGTCAAAGCCGTCGCAGCAATTCCGGTACGCGCGGCATGGATGCGATGGGTCATGCAGCCTATGTGGATACGGCCCTTGATCGGGCTTTATTACCGGCAGTGCTTTCTGGCGAGTTTGGCTTGGTGCTTATTACAGGCAACGCGGGTGATGGAAAAACAGCCTTCCTGCAACGGCTTGAGAAAGATGTTGAGGCACGCGGCGGTACAGTGGATCGCAGCTTGCCAAATGGTAGCCGGATCGAGCTTGATGGCCGCTGCTATTTGATCAATTACGACGGTAGCCAGGACGAAGACCAGAAGGATAATGATCAGGTACTGGTTGATTTTCTCGCACCCTTTTCTGGTGGGAATGCCGTTCACTGGCGAAAGGGTGAAACGCGCCTGATCGCCATCAATGAAGGGCGTCTGGTGGATTTTCTCACTGCCTACGAAAGGGATTTTGCCGCACTGACCGCGCATGTGCGGCGCGGCTTTGCTACGGGGCAGGCAGAATCAGGCGTGGTGGTAGTCAATCTCAATCTGCGCAGTGTAGTGGCCGATACAGAGAACGGTTCGATCCTGGAACGAACGCTGCAACGCATCACTGCACCCGAACACTGGTTGGCCTGTGATCAATGCGATTTGAGAGCTTCTTGCTACGCGCTCCACAATGCACGCAGCTTTCAGGATGAGACAGCCGGCCCGCGTCTCATCGAACGACTCAAAATGCTTTACACCATGACGCATCTGCGTGGACGATTACATATCACCATGCGCGACCTGCGTTCGGCTTTGTCATTCATGTTGATCGGAAACCGCGATTGCGAGGAGATTCACCAGCTATATGCTGCCGGTAGACATAATGAAATTGCCCGAAGCTATTACTTCAATAGTTGGTTGGGGGTTGGCGAGTCGAATGGCGACCGGTTGGTTACTCTTCTCGCAGAGGTTGATGTAGGGCGGCAGGAAGATCCACGCTTCGACCGTGGCCTGGATTTTGTGCAACCCGATGACCGGGCACTGTTCCGTTTCGAGCAACGCGGAAATTTCGACTATGAGGTATTGAAGCGACTGTTCGCCGACTTGCCGCGTGGAGTTACTGCGGTGTCGGTACGTGAGCGCGCCAGGGTACATCGCGAATACGTTGCGATGACCCGGCGTAAGCACTTCTTTGAGCGGAGGGATACCGGCTGGGAAAGAATGTTGCCCTACCGTTCTGCCAAACGGATGGTGGATATTGTGTGCGGTGTCGAAACCCCGGCTCCCTTGATTGCCGAACTGCTGCATGCAATTAATCGTGGGGAAGGTTTGCAATGTCCAGAACGGTTGGGTAGTAGTCTCGCCCTGCAATTGCGGCATGTGGAGCATGGCACAGTGCGTAGCTATCGGCTTTTTCCTGCTGACAGATTCAGTCTGGAAGTACAGACACAGGCGACGGATACAGCCAAGGAAAGGTTTATCGAGCATTTACCCACTGGACTGGTGCTACGTTTTTTTGGTCAGGGATTTGGTGCCACATCCAGCGAATTAATCATCAATCTCGATGTGTTCGAAATGTTGGTACGGCTTAACGAGGGCTACCGCCCCAGCGTTGAGGAAATGCAAGGATTTTATCTGTGTCTGGGCGTATTCAAAAACAGCTTAAACGCGCAGCCCTACCGTGAAATCCTGCTGACCACGACCGGGCACGATTTTTACCGCCTCGCACGACATGACGATGGTCGTATAGAAATGCGTCTGATATCGGATAGGGTCGTGGAACCAGCAAAGGAGCAGGCGTAATGGCACTTCAAAAAAAAGATCGCGAGTTTCGCCTACCTAAAGTCAGTTATCTTGACTTCAAGACAATTGAGATGGATCGTGTTTTGACCGGTCTGTTTGAGCGTCTTGAGCATAGCGGATACCCGAGCGTATTTCGCGACAAGAGAGAGCTAACCGTCAAGAAATTTGTTGATGATATTATTGATACCAATGACAAGTTTATCGGCTTTGCCCAGAATCGCGAAATCGTGGAACGTTGGGTGGAAACCCACCTGATGGACTTGGTAAATCGCGGTAATCGCAATCAGGCAGTGGCCGGGCCTCGTCCGTTACACGGTTATACCTATCGCTTCCGTAATCCTAAGCATTCTCGTGAGTACGGCGCTTCGCAGCATTTGTACCAGATGCTGCACCATGCAAGAAATTTGTCTGGTCATCAGGCGATAGAGCATCTCAAGACGTTCTTTTTTGATGGATTCGACAAGGTGACACGCGAGCTCGATGAAAAGGCACTGACAGATATCGAGACAGCAACACTGCTGCATTTCCTGTCGCAACGGAAGGATACTGCTGACACGCGTGTTAAGGGAGACCGATTTCCACCCGCCTGCATTGGCTCGGCTGACCTGATGGCAGAAGACATACAGCGCCTGCTGTTCTACAAACCCTTTATGCCGCGTGTGGTCATGGTGGATTACCTGAAATTACTGCTTTCTTTCCACCTTGCACTCTATCATTTGCGATTGCTCAAGCTGTTACCAGCCTGGCAAAAATTGCAGAGTGCAAATCCGCTTTGCTCAGAATCCGCTTGCCCCATGAAACCCCGCAATGAGCGCGAACCTCAAGGCGATTGTCCACACCGGCTGGGTTTGTTTGTAGATCTTACCGGTAACGCTGAGTCTGCGACCGTAGCACTTGCCGAGCGCAGCGCCGATGGCTATTACCGAAGGATTCCGTCATTTGTTCGAGCCTATTTTTCCGCAAAGAAATTGGATGAGTTCGCCGAGTTTCTTGTATCGCGAAACAAACTGATTCGTGGGCTTGGTAAGCATTTTTCCGTTGGCGAACTGTTTATGCTACAGACCGAACCTTACCGGGAGGAACGTGAAAAGTTCTTCAATGGTCGCCTTGCTGATCTGCTGGATTCCTTGAAAGATGATGCGGGTGGATTGGATGAGGAAACGGCAGCACTCTCAAAAATGGGTCTTTCCGATTTTGAAACCTATATCGAAATTCTTGCGTCTCAGCGAGGGGCATTCCATCGTAGGTATATCGTCGAATCTCTCGATTCAACGATGTTGAAGAATCGTTCCGGCGCATTGTTGGCGCAGACACGGGCAAAGAACGCGCCGCGTCGATTTGTGTTGGAAAGTCGTTTGTTGGAAGTGTTGCTCCAGATTGCAGTTCTTCGTGTTGGCGAGAAGGGCTATCACACTGCGGAGATGCGAATTGATGATCTGCTGACTTTCTTGAAAGAGCGTTACGGCCTGTATATTGATCAGTTACCGCCTGGAGAAGGTTTTGGTGCTACCTCCATAGATGACCGCAAAGCATTAAGAGCCAACGTGCAAGCCTTTACAGCCCGCTTACGGGAGATTGGTTTTTACCGTGATCTTTCAGATGCCTATGTAAGTCAAACGGTTGTACCGCGCTACACAATTGCAGAAAAAGGAGTGGGAGTATGACTCAGGGTTTGCGCGAACTTACCAGTCAAGAGCTGAACGTCGCCATGGAGTCAGTGCTGCTGCCCCGGCTTGCAGATGTGATTGGCAAACGTGGGCCTGGACATTGCATGAGAGTGACCGATCTTGACCGCGATTTGATGGTGCGGCTGTGTGGTGGTCTGCGTAGTTTGGTTCCGTGGGCGACAGTCGTGGTACTCGCAGACAAGACCCTACGACAATTGGCTCCAGATATCGCGGTATCCAGCACCAAGTTGGTGGAACTCCGAAATCCATTGCCCAACGATGAGTTACGTCCACCGCTGCTCGTATTTGTTCCTAACGACCTGCGTGCTTCCGCCGAGGATTCTTTCGGCGTTGCTACGTTTGAAGATGTCTCGATTGACGGAGCTTATAAAGAGCTGATATCCCGTTTGCTTGATGCTGTGCCGGCATTGCTTAAAGGCGCAGTCGAAGCACTACTTCAAGACCTCCGGCGAGAAGGTACCCGCTGGCGTTTTGCCGATGATGCTTCCGTTGCGCGATTTCTACTGACTGCACAATTGAATGATTTTGATGCAGAGGCCATTGGGGCTGCAATGTTTGAGATAGGATTGATTCCGGATTTTGAGCTTCTATTAGTACCGGATCGTGCGCCAGCTCGGGCGGCACGAAATCGGGAATGCGTTGAACGGGTAACATGGTCATCACGTTCTGAGCGTGCTCGTGCACTGGATCTCGGATTGATGGATTCTGCTTATCGTAGAGAAGTGGGGGAGTTTTTCTCGCGCGTTGGCTTGTCTGACCCGCGTGAATGGACACACCAGATTGTCAAAGATCGCGCTAACTGGTCTTTGGCATTTAACCGCTGGGTATTCGAAGATGGAGGCATTAATCCAGACTCGATTTTTATCGGTGATGTCGGACTGCCCGACCTGCCCATAGTGAAAGAAGATAATACCGATCCCCGGCTTGCAGAACTGATTGGACATCGTGTTTTGCCAATTTCCAAAACGGGCCAAAAGAAATTCAGTGTGTCATTTCGCGTTGAACCTGTGCCGTCGAGAGTTGATGGCCTCAGCCGATTCGTTGCTGAGGTGATATCTCGGGATAATGGGCCGACTGGTCTGCGCCGACGCAAGGCGGCATGGACCAGGGCTACGGACTCTGGAATGGTTGCGTTTTTGTCAATCGGCAAGATCGACTGGGAAGAAGGTTGGCACTTTGTTCGAGTCTATGCAGAAACAGAGGATGGAGACCGTGTGCCCCTCTTGAATGAGTCGGGAGAAACGCTCTCCATGTTGGCAAATGGAGGTGAAGGTAGCAATCCCAATGAGAGCGATTTGTTTTATGTTGTTACTGACGACGATGTAGAAGTGGAGCCCCCGCAACGTGCAGTTCCTCGTGAATATAGCCTGTCACATGCCCTATTTCAAGCCCAGTTCAAAGCGGTGATTCAAGAACGCGATCCGGAAACTATCACAGTATCGAATTGCTCCTGGGTTGAGCGACATGCAAGAAACAAGACTGTCGGCTCGGATACCCTGGAAATTAGGCTGGGAAAAGAAGGCAAGGCAAATGTACTGGTGTCCAGTATGCTTGCTGATATCGAACGCAAATTCCTGGCAGATCCATCAGGTGTCAATCGCTTGCGGCTGGAAATTAATCCTACCGGTGGCAACAATCTGACGGCGATGTCCTTTAAGTGGTCAAGTAACGATGAAAGTGCCCGTTTCATCGAAGCCAGGCAACGTTTGTTTCAATCTATTTTGCGTGGCGATGAACAACTCATTCTTCAGGGTGCAGACCTGATCCAGTTGCGGGAGCCAGCAGAGAATTATGCCAGTGCTTATGTTGATTGGCTTGAGGCTGCGATGTCTCGGGCTGCGTCAACCGACTCTGCGGTTTCGAGAGATGCCTTTGATGAGTTGCGTGGTGCGTTGACCGTTGATTCCATAGCTCTGATTATCCATGACTATCGGGGGCAAAGGCGCGAGGCAGTTTTGCTTGGACCCACCCATCCGCTACGCATTAATTGGCATACTACTTGGGCGCATCTGGCTCAACGATGGCTACAAAAGGCCCGTGAGGCAGATAGGGAATTTATTGTCCCAACACGCGATGCAGTTTTGAAGCAACTTGCCCCGGTAGGTTTTCCCCCAGTGTTATTGCAGGGTGATGAATTGGGTCGGACGGCACTGGCAGTGGATAATATCACGCCATTTTGGACGCTCTACGCTGCGGCAGATGAAGGTGATCCTCGTGGATTAATTGGGGATGTCTGTACTGCGTTGAGTCTGACAGAGCCATCGGTTGGCGGATCGATGATTGACGCAGGTTATTTGGCTACACGTATTCAGCGTTATCTAATCCAACATCCCTATGTCAGAACACTGACTATTAATGCATTCAACACAGGTCGAGCTGCCGTACTCGCTGATATGCTGATAGAAATTCAAAGGCAGCAGGAATTTTCTGATCTTCGCTACGACATTCGTTTGTTTGTTCCTGATCCTGATGCACCGGGAATTGGCGAAGCACTGAACGATCTTCTTTCACCAGACTCGGGTGTTACCGGGCGCGAAGTGGATGCATTTGCAACGCCTACCGAGAGTCATCTGCATCCGAAGTTACGGCTGGCCATTCGTTCTATCGAGGAGTTTCGCAAGGCACCAGATGAACATTCAGCACATCTGAGTTTTCTGTTCGATCTCTTCCCAGCGGAAGAAATTAGGGCAATTGATGCAGGTGAATTAGATGAATGTACCTTTGTTCACGGACTGGTACAACCCTTTGCTGTGAAATATTGTGAAGATGATCAGTCAATTACCTGGCTAAGACACCCTTTGCACGGCCATGCTCAGGCCTTGGAAGACGCAGAAGAGCTTTCCGATCTCATGTCAACCACCTCGCGCCTGATGTCGGTGGCATTGGCGAGTGTGTCGCGCTCACAGTTATTACCCAATGCACGACCTGTTATTGCTCTGTCACTCTCTGCCGACGAACGGGCAATGTTGCATCAAGTACATGAGGTCAGCGATTGGGTTTTGACAATCGACAGAAACCTCGGAATTGAGTTCTTCGATCATCGGCATCATCCAACCCGCCCAGACTACCTGATAGATCATTCGCCGGATATGGCTAATGCAATGGGACATCGGTTGGCCATCACGTCGCGCTCGGTTGCGGAGCTTGAAGCATTGTTGGTACCCATACTGATTGACTACGGCCTACCTAGTAGTGGCAAACATGCACTAGTGATGCTTGATCAGTTACGTTCGCTTTCCGGGCGGCTTGCATTGAAGCTGCTTTCATCTCCAACTCAGCGCGCAGAAGCTATGGGGTTGGCTTTGTCGCGCTTGTTCCTTGAGCATCAAGGCGTTTTTCTGAATCAAATTGTTGTCCCGCTGGATGCCCATCTGGAGTTATACAAGGCATTACGGCAGAACGCGATGGAGTTGGGTGACGATGTGAGCTTCCGCCGCACAGACTTGGCATTATTCGATCTCGATCCAAATGGCAGAATGATTACATGCCGCCTGGTTGAAGTGAAATGCTATTCGCAAGTTGGGGACATGGCTGCATATGAGCAACTCAAAACGTCAATTGCCGAACAGATTTCACAAACCGAGCATGTCGTGTCATACCACTTCGATCCGAATCGTAACAAGATTGACCGGCCAGATCGCCCGGTTAAGAATTGTGACCTAGCAGCATTACTTGAGTTTTACCTGGAGCGATCCGAGCGCTATGGCCTCGTATTACCGGATGCAGCTGATGAAGCCAGATATTTTTTTCGGCATCTCGATGAGCAGTCATATCGGTTGCACTTTACGCGAAGTGCAATTATTTTTGATTTCAAAAAGACTGGGACTGAGAGCCCCGAGCTTGATCGTGGGATCGAGTACTACCGGATAGGCCGCGACCTGATTGAACAGTTAGTTGAGGCAGCCGTCGTTGAGACGGAAGCTTCCGTCAATTTCTCGGCAGATATGCCGCTGCAGGAAGTGGCCAATGAGATTACGCAGGAATTGGTACGGCGTCGTAGCCTGGCACCCAGCGTCCCATCGTTTACATCGGCAGCTTTCATCAGCCCCGTGCGTGATCATACAGTGACATTGGATGGTGGTGACCGAAGGGGTTACCCAAGAGTTGCGCGTACTGTTGAATCTCAGCCTGTAGCCCCAGTTCCTGAGGGAATAAAAAATACAGTGCAGGATGTACCTGATTCAACCGTTGTCGCAACATCTCCAGAAAGTGAAAGAGTACAAGCTCCTGTTGATGTGGTGCCCTCAGTTCCGATCAGCGTTCCCGTTGAATCGAAAGTTCAAACAGTACTCGAAGTTTCTGAGCCGAGTGGCAAGGTCGATGTGAACATTGCGAACTTTGACATTATGCTCGGGACTACGGTTTACACTCCGCAATATGGTCTTCTCGGTGAAATATCGGGTAGAAAGGTGGCACTGGATCTTAATCAGACCCATACGATTAGCCTGTTCGGTGTGCAGGGTGGCGGAAAGAGCTACACACTTGGTTTAGTGGCAGAAATGGCTTCGCTAATGATTCCGGGTATCAATGCGTTGCCGGAACCTTTGGCAACGGTCATTTTTCACTACAGCCCGACGATGGACTACAAACCCGAGTTTACGTCTATGGTCGGACCGAACACGATTGAGGATCAGATAAAACTGCTGCGGGAAAACTATGGTGCGGAACCGCGTGCGCTAAAAGATGTGGTTCTCCTTGTGCCCGCTGACAAAATTGATGAGCGCAAAGCTGAATATCCAAATATTGAAGTATTACCACTTCAATTTTCAGCAGCAGAATTAAAGGCTTCACATTGGAAATTTCTCATGGGAGCCGTTGGTAATCAGGCTACTTATATTCGTCAACTAATGCGCGTCATGAAAGCAATGCGCGACAATATCACGCTTGAAGGATTGCGCGCTGGTATTGATACATTGTCTGTCCCGGATCATCTCAAAGAGCTTGCGCGCATGCGGCTTGATCTGGCAAGCGAGTACATCAACGATGGATTATCACTGAGTGATGTTGTACGTCCAGGTCGCCTCATTGTCGTAGATTTGCGTGATGAGTTTATTGAGAAAGATGAGGCACTAGGCCTCTTCGTTGTGCTACTCCAGTTGTTTGCTGATGCTCGCGTGGATGGTCGCAGCTTCAATAAGCTGGTGGTATTTGATGAGGCACATAAATACATTGATAGTCCTGATCTGGTTGCTGGATTGATTGAAGTTGTTCGTGAAATGCGCCATAAAGGTGTTAGCATCATGGTCGCCAGCCAGGACCCACCCTCTGTCCCCGTAAGTCTGATCGAACTTTCCAGTCAGATCATCTTGCATAAATTCAATTCACCCGCTTGGCTGAAGCATATCCAGAAGGCCAATGCAGCACTGGCCAACCTGACTTCGGAGAGAATGGCGGCGCTTAAAACTGGCGAGGCTTATGTGTGGTCAAGCAAGGCAACTGACGAGTCATTCTCAAAAGGCGCAGTAAAAATTCGTTGTCGACCGAGGGTGACCGAGCACGGAGGCGCGACAAGAGTTGCTGTTCAGGAGTTGTAAGACTAAATGGTGCGTTTTCCGGAGCAAACTGGACATGCATTCCACGGCAAACTGGACACTGAACCGATTCATGATTGAATAAATCCAATCTAATGTTAAATTCTAAATACTGTTAACAACGCCTATTGATAACCACAAGATGCGATGCTTGTTAGATAAGTTTAGCTAAATCTTGCTCTATTAAATGCACTAATTTTGGAGCCAAGCCACCCCATATTTTGACAGAACCACTTGAAGAAATAGTCATTTGCCCGCGAACACCCTCGTAAGCCAGTTCATAAGTTGCAGATTCAAATTTGTACTGCACTCCTTCAAGCTGCTTCAAATTTTCTTTGATCATTCCTTGTTTTGATGTGAATTCCATGCGAGCTAGTAAATCATTTGTTATTACAGCATCAACAACTTTAAAACCTATTAACTTTACATTCTCAATATATTCAAAAATAGTCGTTGGCATTACCTTGTCGAATGTTAGAACTTTGCATGTGAAACCAAGCCCAAGCAGGGTTTCCAATGCGTTTAACAAGTCGCGGATATTTCTCCCTGGATTCTCGATACGAAAAAATGTTTCACCTTCAATAACAATGATAGCAAAATCCGTGAAATCAACGCTGCCTACCTCCTGATATGATGTTATCCCACTGTCGTCAATCAGAGTAACGACTACTTTTGTCCGCCAAAGGAACCGATACATCGCCCCACCCAAAGAACCTTCGATCAGAGCAAATCCGAAATTGGTTTGAGTGCCTAGCGGGTGACTAGTAAAAATACTAGCCAAACTCGCCGTATGATTTGGAACCTGGATTCGATACCAGCGGTATCTATTCAACATTATCAATCTCCAGCGTTAGCTATATACTCATCTCGAATTTTCGTTACTAGCTCTCGTGCTTTTGATTCAACTACAAGAGATATTTCATCAATCTCCTGCTTTGACGGTGGTCGCCGACGGGTTGATACTTTACCATCTTCCCATGGATAAACACCGCTTAAAATAAATGAAAATCCAGTACAATCCTTGGGATCTGTAAATGTGGCTTCAATATCGTAGTCATGTCCTATACCCTTAGTATCACGTGCCCCCCACGCAATTTTGGTAATGTAGTAGTCATCTTTTTCTAGTAGATCATTCAGTATTTCAGACCTTGTAACACCTTGACCACGCATGAATACTTTTTCCACATAAGTTTCTGCGCCACCCTCATCCACCGCATCAGAATCTTCATTATTTTCAATTGATTCTGGTCTTGCTTTAAACACATAAACAGCAGTGACATCACTTTGTTGATAGCCGGGCAAGTTGAAAGCCAATTCATGAAAAAATTTTGATCGTAATCTCGGTGTTGGTACATCAAAGAGTGATACAGTCACTTTAAGCAGTGTGGATTCTGATATTTTTTCAAGCTTGGCAATTAGTGCGTCTCGCACATTATTTACGTACTCGTTTTGAGTGTTCCGAACTATGTAGCCATCGTCATTTTTGATAAACACTATTGTTCCATCTCGCACTTGTCTTTGAGCAAATTCGCTGACTTTGTAATCAATTGTGGAATATTGTAGAGATATACACAATCTGTTGTCTTCACGAGATATTGCAACAACCTCGCCAGATGACTCTAACTCCTGTTTAACTTGTTCAATGGCTGCCTGTATGTGTTCATTTTCCACCGATCCATTTACATCCATAGACGTAATGCGTTCTCTCCGTGGTGCAACACCAAGGCGGGCTGCTATATCTTTATGATCTTGATAGTCATGTGTTAATCGCGCAAAATATTTTGCCAAGTCTTCACGTAATGTTTTCTTGCTGACTATAATATTACGGCGTTCAAACATTTCGATAATAGTTGGTATATCAACTTTGTGCTGATTCAATGCATCGAAAATATTTTTGTCTGATGCATAATAGAGTGATGGTCCATGCAGTTGTTTTACAATTTTCATTCTCGCCACCCCATGTCGCCAGGATTGTAGGTATTGGTTACGCTGGTAATCCTGTCTATTTCAATCTTATTCAATAAAGCCTCGCGTGCTGGGTCGAAACCCCAAGCTTTAGCATATTTTTTCTTTGCTTTTTCGAAGATGCCTTTCATATCGTGATTAGAATTGTCATGAGTTACCTTAATTCGAATTTTCTGATCCGCCTCTAGCATTTGGTATCGGGAAAGGCTATCAAGAAAATATTCAAACTCTTCAGTCGTATCACCATCCCGATTGTAGTAAATAACAAAGCCAGGAGCGCAATTATCGGCTGATCCGTGTTTGATTATGATGTACGGGCCTGTCAGAGTTTCAATGGTAGCTGCTTGACTAGAACCGTCACCATGTCGACGGTACATCACCAAATCAGGATAGTAAAAAGTGTACTCTTTAGGAAGTTCACTATCCGATTTGAGGCGCATAATATCGTTACCAATACTGTAAAGACGCTGGATATCATGCGGTCCAAGAAAATGGATATATGTTCCTGGAGATACTGATAACGATTTTAAATCTACCTTTTTGATAGTATCGTAAAATGGCTGGTCATAACCATTATCATGATTATGAACAAATAATAAGCCTCTAACTTCATGGGCTTCTGATTCAAGTACAGAATATTTTTCTCTCCATTCAGCGGATTCTTTCGCACATTCGATAGTCATACTCAGAGACTTAAATGCGGCTCTAAGTCTGTTTGACGATATAGTATCCTTTGCGTAACTTTTTAGGTCAGTATGAAGATAGATAGTTTTACCCAAGTAGGGGTCATCGTAATAAAATACGACATCTCCAGGATGTGTAATTTTTGGCTTAGGAGGTTTACCATCACTTTTGTGACTTGAATTAAGACATTTGAAGTTGTCGTCGTGCCTTTGATTCTTTTCCCACAGAAAATGCTTAAAAATTTCTTTTGAAATTTTTGGCATCCTTCATTTCTCGGTTTACACTTTACGCAATTACCAATGAGGTTAAAGGGTGGTAGAAGATCTCCCAGGCTCATGAGTCTTACCGTAG
>CAIRBC010000020.1 GCA_903876685.1 uncultured Nitrosomonadales bacterium
ATTCAATATTCCAGGAATAAACGCCATGTTCTCAAAAAAAAATACTATCGCCCAAACTGACCCTGAATTATGGGCCGTCATCCAGCAGGAAAATCGCCGCCAGGAAGATCATATCGAGCTGATCGCCTCGGAAAATTACACCAGTCCCGCAGTAATGGAGGCTCAGGGCAGCCAACTAACCAATAAATATGCGGAAGGCTATCCGGGCAAACGCTATTACGGCGGCTGTGAATATGTGGATATAGCCGAGCAACTGGCGATAGACCGCGTAAAAGCGCTGTTCGGCGCAGAATATGCCAATGTGCAACCCAACTCCGGTTCACAGGCCAACCAAGCGGTTTATATGTCTGTATTGCAACCCGGCGACACCATCCTCGGGCTGTCTTTGGCACATGGCGGGCATTTGACGCATGGTGCCTCGGTGAATGCGAGCGGCAAACTGTATAACGCCATCCAGTACGGCCTGAACGAAAAGGAAGAAATCGATTATGACCAGGTGCAGCAACTGGCGCTGGCGCATAAGCCCAAGATGATTGTGGCTGGCGCTTCCGCCTATGCGCTGGTAATTGACTGGAAACGGTTCCGGACTATCGCCGACAGCGTAGGTGCCTATCTGTTTGTTGATATGGCACATTACGCAGGTCTGATCGCTGCGGGCGTTTACCCTAGCCCGGTCGGTATCGCGGATTTCGTCACCAGCACCACTCACAAGACGCTACGCGGCCCTCGCGGCGGAATTATCCTGGCCAAGGCAGAATATGAAAAAGTCCTGAATTCGGCGATTTTCCCGGGCATCCAGGGCGGTCCGTTAATGCATGTGATTGCCGCCAAGGCAGTCGCTTTCAAGGAAGCCGCCAGCAAGGAATTCAAGGTTTACCAGAAACAGGTGGTGGACAATGCACGGGTGATGACCAAGGTTTTGCAGGAACGGGGCTTGCGCATCGTTTCAGGGCGTACCGACAGCCATTTATTCCTGGTGGACTTGCAGTCCAAAAATATCACCGGCAAGTATGCAGAAGCTGCTTTGGGCAAAGCGCATATTACCGTGAACAAGAACGCGATACCCAATGACCCGCAAAAACCATTCGTTACCAGCGGCATACGCATCGGCAGCCCGGCGATGACCACACGCGGCTTCAAGGAACTGGAGGCGGAGAAGCTGGCGCATTTGATTGCCGATGTACTGGACGCGCCGGATGACGAGGCGGTGATCGAACGAGTAATCAGCGAAGTCAAACTGCTCTGCGAAAAATTCCCAGTTTATGGCGGCTAAGCGGCTAATCAGCATGTCGGTAACCGGTTTGATGACGGGCGACCCGCTGCGGGCTGCCCGCTTATTTCCATGAAATGCCCTTTTTGCAAAGCCGATAATACTCAGGTAGTGGATACCCGTGAAAGCGATTTGGGTGACAGCATACGTCGTCGCCGCCGCTGCCAGTCCTGCGACAAACGCTTTACCACTCAGGAGACCATAGAATTACGCATGCCACAGGTCGTCAAGCAGAGCGGAACACGCAGCGAATTCGATGCAGAGAAATTGCGTACCAGTTTCAGTCGTGCGTTGCACAAACGCCCGGTTCCCACCGAACGTGTGGACGCTGCCATCGATGACGTGATGCAAAAAATTTTCTCGCTGGGTGAGCGGGAAGTGGATTCTCGACAGATCGGCGAAATGGTAATGATCGAATTGCTCAAACTGGATCATGTCGCCTATATCCGCTTCGCGTCTGTGTATAAGAGTTTCAAGGATGCAGGTGACTTTGCAGAGGCAGTTGAAGCCGTTAGCAACTCACCGATCAGCGGCAATACCGCCAGTGCAAAGTCGGAAGACTAGTATGTTTTCTGAAGCAGACAGCCTGTGGATGGCGCAGGCGTTGCACCTGGCCGAACTGGGTCTGTATGGCACGAGCCCGAATCCCCGTGTAGGCTGCGTAATAGTACGCGACGGCAAATGTGTGGGCATCGGTTGGCATCGGCGCGCCGGTGAAGCGCATGCCGAAGTGCATGCCTTAAAAGCTGCAGGCGAACTGGCGCGCGGCGCAACCCTTTATGTCACACTGGAGCCTTGCAGCCATTATGGTCGCACGCCACCCTGTGCCGAGGCGCTGATCAAAGCCGGTGTTTCGCGTGTGGTCGCTGCGATGCAGGATCCGAATCCTGAAGTTGCTGGCGCTGGCCTGGCTCTACTGCATAAGGCGGGCATCGAAGTTGCAAGCGGCTTGATGGAAGCAGAGGCACGCGCCTTGAATGCAGGCTTTTATGCTCGCATGACACGCGGCACACCCTGGTTGTGCAGCAAAATTGCCATGAGTCTGGATGGACGCACCGCACTTGCCAATGGCAAAAGCCAATGGATCACCGGTGCAGCAGCCAGAAAAGATGTGCAGCACTGGCGTGCCCGCTCCTGTGCCGTTTTAACCGGCATCGGCACCGTGCTGGCAGACGATGCGCGATTGAATGTGCGCAGCATTGAAACTTCCCGCCAACCGCTGCGGGTGGTGCTGGATAGTCAGTTGCGTATCCCGCTTGATGCACAAGTGCTCAACCCGACAGACGCAGGCGCCACGCTGATTTACACGGCCATAGCCGATGAGGATAAAATTGCTCGGCTGCGGAATTTGGGCGTAACGGTAGCTGTCATGCCGGATAGCAACGGACAGGTGGCTTTGCCGGCCATGTTGCAAGATCTGGCGCTGCGCGGCTGCAATGAAGTGCTGGTTGAAGCCGGCAACATTCTCAATGGTGCCTTGCTTAAAGCAGGACTCATCGATCAATTGCTGCTCTACATCGCCCCTCAATTGCTGGGCGACACCGCACGTGGTATGGCACGTCTGGGTGAACTGCAAAGTCTGGAGCAGCGTATAGCGCTTAAATGGCAGGATGTGCGCCAGCTAGGGGAAGACCTGCGAATTTTATTAAAAGTAGAAAAAGGATAAATCATGTTCAGTGGAATCATTGCCGATGTCGGCTTCATCACCCGTGCAACAAACCGGGACGGCGGCCTGCGCCTGAGTGTCGCTACCGAAACGCTGGGCATGGATGACGTAAAAATTGGCGACAGTATCGCGGTTAACGGCGTATGTCTGACTGTCATTGAAATTGACGGACTGACCTTCACCGTCGATGTTTCGCGAGAGACACTGAATTGCACCATCGGGCTTGAACGGCAAGGGGGGCATGTCAACCTGGAAAAAGCCTTGCGACTGTGTGACCGCTTGGGCGGACATCTGGTCAGCGGACATGTGGACGGGGTGGGTGAGGTTATCGCCTTCAATGACATCGGTGAAAGCTGGCGTCTGGTGGTGCGCGCACCGCACGAACTGGCGAAATTTATTGCGACCAAGGGTTCCGTCACCATCAACGGTGTCAGTCTTACGGTAAACCATGTCGCTGGTACTGAATTTGACCTCAACCTGATTCCGCATACCCTGGACGCGACCACTCTCAATGAACTGAAGGTTGGCGTCAAAGTAAATCTGGAAATAGACCTGATCGCCCGCTATTGCGAACGTATGCTTAACCGGACTTTAACACCAAAAACAGTAATACTGTTTATTTCAAATCCAATTTAATC
>CAIRBC010000021.1 GCA_903876685.1 uncultured Nitrosomonadales bacterium
CGCATTGCCCAGGGGGGTAACCGTAACTTCGCTCTTGCCTCGTTCGAATATCTTCACCGCCAATTCATCCTCAAGCTTTTTAATGGCCAAAGACAACGCTGGCTGACTGATGAAACATTTTTCAGCGGCACGGTGAAAATTACGTTGTTGTGCTACTGCCACCATGAAGCGAAGTTCGTTAAGTGTCATGAGTTCCTGTCCGGTATCGATTAATATTTTAAATCATTACTATTGAAAAAATCAATTAGATTTATCGGTCTGGCTAACCTAATATTTCACCCGCAGCAACAAACAACTCTTTACAGCAAACATACAGGAGAAAAACATGCAACGACCTGAAATCAAAACGATGGCCAATCTCGAAGCAGCCTTTGCCGGAGAATCGATGGCGCATATTAAATACCGTTATTTTGCCAAAATTGCGCGAGCCGCCGGCGATGAAGTAACCGCGCATGCGTTTGAGGAAACTGCCAACCAGGAGGTGCTGCATGCCTTCGGACATCTCGACCTGCTTTACCCCAAAGAAAGCTTGACGCCGGCCAGTTGTCTCGAAATGGCGATTGCAGGAGAAACCTATGAATACACCGAAATGTATCCGGGATTCCTGAAAGTGGCTCAGGCAGAAGGGAATGCACAGGCAGTCTCGGAAATAAACAACCAGATTGACGAATCCAAGGAACATGCAGCCCGCTTCGAAGCTGTTCTGCAAAAAGCAGCTAAACGTTTTGCGGCACTGGCAAAAGTTGAAGAACGCCACGCCAATCAATACCAGGCAGTCTTGACGAAAATATCAGCCTAAAATTAACGGTTAACCAAGGAGAACATCATGAAAGTATGGCAATGTGTCGTTTGTGGATTTATTTACAATGAACAAGAAGGCTTGCCTGGAGAAGGCATCAAACCAGGAACGGCTTGGGCAGATATACCGGATAGCTGGGCATGCCCGGATTGCGGTGTAGCCAAGTCAGACTTTGAAATGGTAGAGATCTAATCTGTCACATTTAATGAAAGCGCGCCACTCGTGTGCACTATATTTCGTGGGGCAGTGCACCCGGGTACGCAACCTGAAGGAGAAATAACTCGTGAATCCCATCATAGTGCTAGGCAGTGGTTTGGCTGGATATACGGTTATACGCGAATTGCGCAAACTGGATAGTGAGCTACCGATTACCCTGGTCTCGCGTGACAGCGGTGATTTTTATTCCAAACCGACACTATCCAATGCCTTTGCACAAAAAAAAGATGCCGCAGGATTGCTACAGACTGCAGCAGCGGGGATGGCTCAACAGCTCAATTTCGAACTGCTTGCAAACACCGAAGTCCATTCCCTCCAGCGCAGCGAAAAAAAACTGCTCACCACAAACGGGGTGCTGGAATACCACAAACTGGTATTGGCATTAGGCGCTGATCCGATACGCATACCGATGCAGGGAAATGCCGCGACGAGTGCGTTATCGGTGAATGATCTGAGTGACTATGCTCAATTACGTGTAGCGCTTGCGCAGGCAAAATCGGTGGCCATCATGGGGGCGGGATTAATCGGCTGTGAATTCGCCAACGATCTGGCGCTGGCAGGCTATCAGGTTAGCATAATCGACCCTGGTTCCTATCCACTGGCCAGTCTGATGCCCGAGCAGGCGGGCAGGCAATTATTAGAACCCCTGGCCAAAATTGGCGTAACCTGGCATTTCGGCGCTGCGGTTCAAGCTATCGATACCACCCCTTCAGGCTACGCACTCAGCCTGACCGGGGGCACTACCCTGAAGGCTGATGTAGTGTTATCAGCAGTCGGCTTACGCCCGCGCATTCAACTGGCACGCGAAGCCGGCTTGACCGTCAATCGTGGCATCGTGGTGAATAACCAGCTATGCAGCAGTGACGAGTCGATATTCGCGCTAGGCGATTGTGCCGAGATTGAGGGCGCTGTAAGACCCTTTGTGTTACCGATCATGCATGCCGGCAAAACACTGGCTCGCATTCTGCGGGGCGAACCGACACCGTTGAACTTCCCCAGTATGCCGGTGGTCGTTAAGACGCCGGCTCATCCAGTTGCGCTGTTACCGGTGTCTCAAGGGGCTAGCGGGAGCTGGCAGGTACTGGAAACAGGGTTAGGGATCAAAATGGGCTTTTTCAATGAACAGCAAAAATTGACTGGTTTTGTACTCACCGGACAGTACTCGAGCGAGAGGAACGATATGCTTAAAAAAATTGCGACAGGGACGTTGTAAATATATATCCGGTTAACCCATTCATATCCGGTTAACCCATTCATATCCGGTTAACCCATTCATATCCAATACCCAAAGGAGCCAAGGTCGAATTTATTTTCAATTGTAACCAAGCCACCTTTTGATTAACGTGAAACACGCGCAGCGACGTACTTTCGGCTACGCCCTCCTCGCTGCGCTCTCCTCGCTTCTGGCAGAGGGATGAGGAGATAACCAGCCACTTGGTTGCTGTTTTTTGGCAAGCTGGTGGAGTGGCTAGTCGGTTCATCAGGGGAACGGTCATGGCGGGTTTCGTCCTATGGGGCGGCAGTGTGCCATGCCCGTTATGCTGAAAATTAAATCGAGCCTGCCCCTTAAATTGCCTTCAATTCCCCAGATTCCAGGCACAGTCAACAATATTGCTGACCCAATGCCCAGCAACTGAAAGTCAATTTCCCGACCGTATAGTCAGCGAGCGCAAGACTGGAGGTAAGCCCGGGTGACTCGATGCCATATAGATTTACCAAGCCGGGTATGCCGTGTTCTGCCGGACCGGAAATGATAAAATCCTGTGCTGTATTTCCTTGGGCATGCAGCTTAGGCCTGATTCCGGCGTAGGCTGGTGCAAGTGCGTCATCTGGAAGTGCCGGCCAATAGTGACGTATTTCGGCGTAAAAAGCATAGGCGCGCCGGGCATCGACAGAATAATCGAGGGTGTCGATCCATTCAACGTCCGGACCAAAGCGCACATTTCCGCCAAGATCGAAAGTTAAGTGTATGCCTAGCCCTGCGGATTCCGGGACAGGATAGATCAAACGTGAGAACGGTGCGCGACCGGTCAGCGAAAAGTAATTTCCTTTGGCATAGTGAAGTTCAGGGATGGAGGATACGGGCAGGCTACGCAGTTTTCCGGCAAAAGACTGTGCGCCTAATCCGGCGCAATTAATTACGGTTCCAGCCTGAATTTGCATGGATTCAAGGCTATTCTGGCTGCAAACATCAAGGACAATCCCGTCTGCCACTATTTCACCGCCCGATACCCTGCTTTGCAAAGACAATAATGCGCCTGTTCGCTGTGCATCGCCGAGCAACGACAGCATCAACGCGCCGCTATCGATAATGCCCGTCGAGGGCGATAACAGCGCCCCACAGCATTCGAGTTCCGGCTCCAGACGCTGTGCTTCTACGCGCGACAGAAGCTCGAGGTCATTTATGCCGTTGTCCAAGGCTTTTGCCGCAATTGCCTCGAGTTGTCTACACTGGCTTTGGTTGCCGGCAACGATCAGTTTGCCGCAGCACCGATGTTCGATGCCCCGTTCCAGACAATACTCATATAACTGCTTGCGACCGGTCGCACACAGCGAACCTTTAAGCGTATTCCTGGCATTATAAATGCCGGCGTGGATCACCTCGCTGTTACGCGCGCTGATGCCGGTTCCGATGCGGCTCTCTGCCTCGAGAATCAGCACATCGCGCCCGATACCAGCCAGTTTTCTGGCCACTGCGAGGCCAATTACACCCGCACCGATAACCACGCAATCGACTTTTTCCATCATTCAGGCAGGATCCATTACCGTCTTCATAAAAGCTGATCATATATCCCTTCCTGCCAAACCTCAACCATGAATGGCTCGGCAGAAAGCCGCCAGCGTGGCCTCATGTAACGCTTCCGTCAGTGTAGGGTGCGGCAAAACGGTATCGATCAATTCGTGTCTCCCAAAGGAGCCAGGGTCGAATTATTTTCAATTGCAGCCAATCCACTTTCTCATGTTTAACACCCGCAGCGACGTACTTTCGGCTACGCCCCATCGCTGCACTCTCCCCGCTTCCGGGAGAGACCCCTGTCGCAAATTCCCCGACCGAATTGTGCCCTATGAACCTTGCCGTTGGGTGCGCTTGCGCACCATTTTGGAGTAAGCGCACCAAGCCAAACCGCTCCCTCCCCCGAAGGGGGAGGGCTGGGGAGAGGGCGAAGGTTAATGGCTAAGGTCGATGAAATTGGTGCGCAAGCGCACCCTACGAAATGGAGGTTCATGGGTAGGATTGAGGAGAGGGCTAGGTGAGCAAACGCCGCGAAGTGCAGAAACGTCTGGCGACGCTGGATGAAATTGATGGCATCATGGTGGCGATGAAGAACCTTGCGTTGTTGGAGGCGCGCCGCATAGAGGCATTTCTGGCAACCCAGCGCCGCGCAGTCGCCAATATCGAGGCTGCGGCTGAGGATTTTCTGACTTTTTATCCCGAAACGGTCGCACGGAACGAGGGGGTTCAGCAATTATTTCTGGTGATCGGTTCCGAGCGGGGTTTTTGCGGGGACTTTAATGAGACCTTGTTGAAGCATATTGATATTGCACTGGAAAATGGTGATGCGCGTCTGGTCGCGGTCGGGCGCAGGCTGGAGGCCAAGTTACAGGAGGATCCGCGTGTTGCCGCCTTTGTCGCCGGCCCCAGTGTGGTCGAGGAAGTCTCGTCTACGCTGGTGCGACTTGCTGGGGTGTTGAGCGGATTACAGCAGCAATCTCCCGAAGAAGCCTGGCATATCAGCGCGCTATATCACGATGATGAGAGCGGAGAGCCGCGCTTACGCCAGTTGCTGCCTCTGAAGCCTCCTAACGGGCAATTTGGAAGTCATCATGCCCGTCCCCTCTCTCCTACCTCTCCCCCAGAGCTGATCTTTACCCGTAAATAAGCTGGACACAGGAAAAATATTCTGCTATTCTTAGTTCATGCAAATTTATGGACAAAATTTTACCGAGGATATTCTAGAACGTATCCGATTACGGGTGCGTGAGGTATCTACGTTGAC
>CAIRBC010000022.1 GCA_903876685.1 uncultured Nitrosomonadales bacterium
ATCTCCCGAAAATTCAGAAACATATCTGCTTATATAAAGAGCTCCACCTAGTAATCCGGGCTTGTCCAACTACAGGATAAAATCGTGGCTCGCTACGCGATCACGATTTATCCTTAATCGTTGGGTGCGCTGGTCGAGATGACTACCCAGCAGCTGAATGCGGCGCGCGGTTCGCTGTTTCTTAATGATCCGCTGACCAATGAACTCTATTCCCGGGTAGCTCAGGGTAATATTCAGCGTGAAATACGCATCCTTAACAACAGTGGGATTGCCGGCTATGTGTTTAGCAGCGGAGAGCCGCTGATTATTCATGATGCCTATTCAGATGCCCGATTCAATCGTACTGTCGATGAACAGACCGGCTTTGTCACCCATAATATCCTGTGCGTGCCGATCAAGACGGTGAAAGGCGAGATCATCGGGGTTGCACAAACGCTAAATAAGCGTAAAGGCAAATTTACCCGGCATGATCTGGAGTTGTTAGAGGCGATGAGTAGTCAGGGAACGCTAGCCTTGCAAAGCGCGCAGTTCATCGAGCGCATGAAAGCGCGCCACAAACAGGAAATGGAATTTATCGATGTCGTGTCTGAAGTGACAGCTGACATCAAGCTAAGCTCGTTGCTGCAACGGGTGATGGGCGAAGCGACACGTATGCTCAACGCCGAACGTTCCACCTTGTTTCTGAATGACGAAAAAACTGGTCAGCTTTGGTCAGAAGTCGGGCAGGGACTGGAGTCGATGCAGATCCGTTTGCCCAATCATCTGGGGATTGCAGGAGCAGTTTTTAGCTCCGGCAAGTCGATCAATATTCCCTATGCCTATGCCGATTTGCGCTTTAATCCTTCTTTCGACAAGAAGACCGGCTTTTTTACCCGCTCGATACTGTGTGTGCCCATCATTAACAAGCATGGCAAGACCATCGGCGTGACCCAGGTATTGAACCGGCGCGGTGGACCTTTTAGCAGCGATGACGAATCCAGGTTGCGTGCCTTTACGGCACAGATTTCCATTGCACTGGAAAATGCCAAGTTGTTTGCCGATGTACAGTCGATGAAGAATCATAACGAGGCGATGCTGGAGTCGATGTCGAACGGGTTGATTACACTGGATGAAACCGGGGCTATTACCACTTGCAATGCGGCAGGGCAGCGCATCCTCAAGCTTCAGCCGCAACAAATATTACATAAACCGGCGGCCGAGTTTTTTACCGGCGAAAATGCCTGGGTGCTGGAAAAGCTCAAGCAGGTGCTGGTAGACGGAAAACAACAGACTTCGATGGACGCGCCGCTGACGGTGGCTGGTGAAACCTTGTCGGTCAATCTGACCGTGCAACCGCTGTATGACAGCGAGCGCAAACATATAGGCTCGATGTTCGTGATAGAGGATATCAGCAGTGAAAAGCGCATAAAATCAACCATGTCTCGTTATATGGATCCTGGTATCGTCGACCGTCTGGTGGCGGCAGGTGCGGAAGTGATGGGCGGCAAAAATATTGAATGCACGGTATTTTTTTCCGATATACGCGGCTTTACCACCTTGTCCGAGCAGTTGGGCGCACAGGGGACGGTGGCGTTGCTTAATGAATATTTTACGCAGATGGTGGAGTGCATACAGCGCGAAGAAGGCATGCTGGACAAGTTTATCGGCGATGCAATCATGGCGGCGTTTGGCATTCCCGAGAGTCATCAGGACGATGCGGATCGTGCGGTACGAGCAGCCATTTGCATGATTGAAAAATTGGAGTTATGGAATAACCAGCGTTTGGCACAGGGACAACTGCCGGTGAATATCGGTGTGGGTTTGAATACCGATAATGTGGTATCGGGCAACATAGGCTCCAAAAAACGCATGGATTTTACCATCATCGGGGATGGGGTAAACCTGGCTTCACGCCTGGAGTCTGCCTGCAAGCAATATGGCGTAAAAATATTGATTAGCGAATTTACCTTGCACAAGTTGCAGGGCACTTACCGGCTGAGGGAAATCGATCTGGTGGTGGTCAAAGGCAAAACCCGGCCGGTCGCGATTTTTGAAATTCTCTCTTATCATTCCGAGCAGACTTTTCCTTATATTGCCGAAGTGATGGGACTGTACAAGGATGGCTTGAGTAGCTATCGGGCGCGTCGCTTTGCTCAGGCAATCAAGTTGTTTGCAGAGGCCTTGAAACTCAATCCCAAGGACAAGCCCAGCCAGATTTATTTGGAGCGTGCCACACAGCTTGAGGCTAATCCACCGCCAGACGATTGGACTGGGGTGTGGATCATGGATTCAAAATAACCTGGTAACCGCATACTCCAGGCGGCTGTGTTAAACTGGCCAAACGTAATTTAATTGGGGGTAGACCCCGGTTATTCCCTAAATTCTGGAGGGGTAGACATGAAAAAATTGTTGCTGGTTTGCTTGCTGCTAGTCAGTACCCATGCGCTAGCCGAACTTAGGAAATGGGTGGATGCCGAGGGCAAGGTGCAATATTCAGATCAATTGCCTCCGCCCAATGTCAAGGCAAAGATACTGCATATTCCCGCGTCTGCAGCGGCTCCGGGTGTTGTTGCAGGGAGTTCGCCGGTGCAGGCTAAAACGATTGCAGAACGCGAAGCAGAGTTGAAAAAGGCGCAACTGGACAAGAAACAAGCTGCTGACAAGGTGGCTTTGGAGCAGGCTAGAATAGCCGCTGAAAAAGAAAATTGCAGCGCGGCGCAGCTTAATCTACGCACTTTGCAGGACGGTACGCGGATGTTGGTGGTTGATGCCAAAGGGCAACGCAGCTATCTGGACGACGAGCAGCGTCGTCAGCGTATTGAAAAAGGCCAGGAGAATGTCAAAACTTTTTGCAAATGATTAGGTCGGGAAAAATATAGTATAAACTTTTGTTTGACAGGGGTGGGGTGTCTGCCTTAAAATGCGCGCCCTTCGAGGTTTACTTATTGAATTTTTAGGAATTGTAGCTATGAAAACATTTTCCGCCAAATCCCATGAAGTCCAGCATGACTGGCTTCTAGTGGACGCCGCAGATCAAGTGCTAGGCCGTCTGGCCGCACAGATTGCTTCGCGTCTGCGAGGCAAGCATAAGGCGATTTATACGCCACACGTTGATACCGGCGATTTCGTCGTGGTGGTCAATGTAGACAAATTGCGCGTTACCGGTAACAAGGCAAATGCCAAGTTGTATCATCGCCATACTGGATATCCAGGCGGACTTTACACCACTAATTTTTCCAAGTTGCAGGCGCGTCATCCGAGTCGAGTGCTGGAAAAGGCGGTCAAGGGTATGCTGCCCAAGGGTCCGTTAGGTTATGCAATGATTAAAAAGATGAAGGTATATGCCGGCGCTGCTCATCCGCATGAAGCGCAGCAACCGAAACCCGTTAATTTGTTAAAGGTTTAACCATGAGTGTAAATTACAACTACGGAACCGGACGTCGCAAGAGTGCGGTAGCCCGTGTTTTTATCAAGCCGGGCAAGGGCGACATCGTGGTAAACGACAAGCCGGTAGATGAGTTTTTCTCCCGGGAAACCGGTCGTATGGTGGTGCGTCAACCGCTAACACTGACGGATACCCTGACCAGGTTTGATATCATGGTGAATGTTTCCGGTGGTGGTGAGTCCGGTCAGGCAGGTGCAGTTCGTCATGGTATTACCCGTGCCTTGATCGATTATGATGTCGCTTTCAAGCCGGTCTTGAAACAGGCAGGTTTGGTGACACGCGATGCGCGTGAAGTTGAACGTAAAAAAGTGGGTCTGCGCAAGGCACGTCGCAGGAAACAATTCTCCAAGCGCTAAGCTCTTCCTGAGCTTGACCACGGGCATGACCTTCATTATGCCCAGTCAAAGGGGAGTTGCCCTGCAAAAGCCGCCTCCAGGCGGCTTTTGTGTTTAACTGAGGAATTTTATGATTAAAATTGGTATCGTTGGCGGGACAGGGTATACCGGTGTGGAGTTGTTGCGCCTGTTAGCTATGCATCCACAAGCTAAACTCCAGGTAATTACTTCGCGTGCTGATGCGGGAACGAAAGTTCAGCAAATGTTTCCCAGTCTGCGCAAGCATGTGGATTTGGCTTTTTCCCATCCGGATACGGCGCATCTGGAAGACTGTGAGGTGGTGTTTTTTGCTACCCCCAATGGTATCGCCATGCAGCAAGCGCGTGAACTGCTGCAGGCGGGTGTTAAAGTAATCGACCTGGCGGCTGATTTTAGGCTGCAGGATGTTGCTTCCTGGGAAAAATGGTATGGCATGAGCCATGCCTGTCCGGAGTTGCTTGCAGAGGCTGTCTATGGATTGCCGGAAGTCAATCGTGAAAAAATTAAAGCTGCACGTCTGGTCGCCAATCCGGGTTGTTATCCGACGGCGGTGCAATTGGGCTTTATTCCGCTGTTGAAAGCGGGTCTGATTGATTCAGACAATCTGATTGCAGATGTCAAGTCCGGGGTTTCAGGCGCAGGACGAAAGGCGGAAATTCACACTCTTTTAGCCGAGGCCTCGGATAACTTCAAGGCTTACGGCGTTGCCGGGCATCGGCATTTGCCGGAAGTGGTGCAGGGTCTATCGCTGGTGCAGGGAACTCAAGTCGGGCTGACTTTTGTGCCGCACCTCACGCCGATGATTCGTGGGATTCATGCCACGCTGTATGGCAGGTTGCAAAGGGAGACGGATCTGCAGACTTTATATGAACAGCATTATGCGGGTGAACACTTTGTCGATGTGCTGCCTGCAGGCAGTCATCCTGAGACGCGTTCGGTGCGGGGTGCCAATTGCTGCCGTATCGCGGTGCATCGTCCGCAGGGCGGCAACACCGTGGTCGTGTTATCGGTGATTGATAATCTGGTCAAAGGGGCTGCCGGACAGGCGGTGCAGTACATGAACATCATGTTTGGCCTGCCGGAAACGGCAGGGTTGAATATCGTGCCGTTGTTACCGTAAAATGTGGAGACGCGTTAAACGCAGCTTTGGTATTTCTGCACCCAAGCTGTCGATACGGTTGCATATTCCGTGGTATTTGCGCTGGAGCATGACCTTGCCTTTTGTGCTGGCCGCGTTAGGGTTGGCCTGGTGGGCATATGGCAGTGGCTTGGAATTTGCCGGATTTCAGCGCGGAGAAGCGCAGGAGGAATTGAAGAAATTGCGGGTGCAGGTTGCCAAGTTGAGTGCGGAAAATGTACAGTTGAATATCCAGGTTGCACAATATGAACGTAAAATTCAAATTGAGCAGGCCAGTAATCAGGAAGTATCCAAACAGCAGAAAGCCTTGTCTGACGAGAATATCAGTCTGAAAGAAGATCTGGTTTTTTTCCAGAACCTTACCGCGATGCATGGCAAGGAGGGCGAGTTGGAGGTACATCGTCTGCGGTTGGAACGGGATAAAATGCCGGGCGAATACCATATGCGAATGTTGCTGGTGCAAAGTGGGCAGAGAGCCAAGGAATTTAGCGGTAGTTATCAATTGGTTGCGACAGTGATGAAAAATGGTCAGCGCACTACGCTATTATTTCCAAAAGATACTGCAGGGAATTCCCAATCCAGGCTCAGTTTCAAGTATTATCAGCGTGTTGAACGTAGTATCCAATTGCCGCAGGATGTTCAACTGGAAAGCTTGCAATTGCGGATATTCGAGCAAGGCGTAACGGAGCCGAAAGTACGGCAAAATGTAACCTTGCCGTAATAATTAGCCTTTGAAAATTCAAGCTGATGACTGACCTGTCGATGAATCATCCGCTTGAGGTGATTTAATTTTCAAAGATTTCCTAAGGAATCTTGGCAAAAGGAGGTTTTATGTTCGGTAAAAAGCATAGCAGACCGCAAAGCCGTATTGATTCTCTGATCGGTGTAGGCACGACTATCGAAGGTGACTTGAACTTTAGCGGAGGGATGCGCATAGACGGGGTGGTGAACGGCAATGTGGTTGCAATTGCGGGTAAACCGAGCACCCTGGTGCTTAGCGAACATGCCAAGGTCACCGGTGAAATCAATGTCACCCATCTGGTGGTTAATGGCACCACTACCGGGCCGGTTTCTGCCAGCGAATACCTGGAACTTCAAAGCAAAGCCAAAGTCAACGGCGATGTGCATTATAAAACACTGGAAATTCAGCTCGGCGCGATCGTCGAAGGGCGTTTGATACACAGCAATGTGGTGGTGCATGAAAAAGTAGTCGCATTCAAATTGAGCAGTGCCGAATAATTTATTAAGGAGATTGATATGAACGCCGTAGCCGAAACAACTGATCCACTGACTTTTACCGATAATGCGGCTAACAAGGTCAAACAATTGATTGAAGAAGAGGGAAATGCAGACCTGAAGCTGCGCGTATTTGTCAGCGGCGGGGGGTGTTCAGGGTTCCAGTATGGCTTTTCCTTCGATGAAGCTGCGAATGAAGATGATACGATCATGAGCAAAAACGGGGTGCAGCTACTGATTGATCCGATGAGTTTCCAGTATCTGGCAGGTGCAGAAATTGACTATACGGAAGGCCTGGAGGGTTCGCAGTTTGTCATCAAGAATCCGAATGCCACTTCTACCTGCGGTTGCGGTTCATCTTTTTCCGCATAACTTCAATCTCAAACTTGGTATCTTTCCCACGCAAGGTGGGAAAATTTTTGCTGCACTGTGTGCGACCATCCTTGGTCGCAGGCGGGCTGGAAGCCCCCCCGTCATAATTGCGGTTGGGGGCGGCCATGCTGGCCGCTGGCGGGCTGGAAGCTCGTCAACCATCATGAATGCTGTGTTAGCAATAGTTGTTTGCAAAATGATATTATTTGAAAATAATGTGATAAA
>CAIRBC010000023.1 GCA_903876685.1 uncultured Nitrosomonadales bacterium
CTTTCACCTTGGCGAATTCACAGCACTTTCAAACTGCGGCCACAGTGCTTGACCCCGTTAGTGCCGTTAGCAGGCAAATTTACTGTGGTAGGGTAACTTCAAGCTTGCCACGCAAGCTATTAATGAAATAAAGATGACTGGCTCGCTGCAAATCATTTTTATACAAAACAACCTCCTGCACGCTGCCCGCCTCCAGTAGTTCGCGCCGCATACAACCATCGAGCAAGCCACAGTCACGCTTCGGGGTGAGTTGCTGCCCATCAATCAGCAGAATCAGGTTACCACGGGTAAATTCGGTCAGTTCGTCCCGTTCGTTATACAGCAGCACATCAAAAAACTCTGTAGCGGGATGTGCGGCAACCGAGTCAGCCCATGCCTGATCATAAGTATGGCGCAGCGTGGTTTTATGATACAAATAAATATTGTTGCTGGATAGACAAGTTTCGGCGAGTCTGACCGGCAAAGCAATGCTTTCATCCCGGATCATTAACTTTGGCGGTAAGGGTTGCAGATCGATAAAAATCTGACCCGCTTTAGACAAACGCACGCGTACTCGTGCGTCGCTGGCACCGCTCAATTGCTGTTCCAATTGCGTGCGACAAGCTGCCTCAGAAAACGAAAAATTAAAGTAGATAGCGGAAGCCGCCAAGCGAGCGAGATGCAGCGACAGTCGAATCAATATCCCGTTTTCAAAGCGCAGTGTCTCGAACAATTCAAACGCCGGAAACACCTCCGTCAGAAAACGGGTTTTCAACATCACCTCGGCAAATTCGTCAGATGCCTGTGAGCCCCAGGTAATGCCTGCACCGACTCCAAAAGTCAGCTCAGCGTGGTCTTGCAAAATACTGCGTATCGCCACATTGAAGGTCGCATCCCCACCCGGTTTGATCATGCCAATGGCACCGCAATAAATATTGCGTGGCGCTGCCTCAAGCCGAGCGATCATTTCCATCGCCTTCAGCTTGGGCGCGCCGGTAATGGATCCGCAGGGAAATAACGCCGCAAAAATATCATCCAGCTTGCGATTGGATTTTGCTTCAATGGTCGATGTCATCTGCAACAAGGTTCGGTGCCGCTCGACGGCAAATAGTTCAGTCACGGCAACCCCGTGCACCGGTGCGATACGCGACAAGTCATTGCGTAACAGATCCACAATCATCAGGTTTTCGGCACGGTTTTTTTCAGAATGACGCAACCATTCAAGCTGCTGCTGATCCTCTTCCAGCCAGCGTCCACGCGCTGCAGTCCCTTTCATCGGTTTGGTAATCACGGTCTGCCCCTGACGACAAAAAAACAACTCAGGGGAAAAAGAGTAGATGTGTTGCGCGCCCAGCTTGAGATAGGCAGAGTAACTATCAGGCTGGGCTGCATGCAACTGCCAAAACCATTCCAGTGCATCTTCCGGCAACTGTTCTGACCTAGTGGCGTTCAGTCGTAACGTATGATTTATCTGATAGACATCCCCTTGTTCAATCGCCACTCGGATTGCCGCAATGTCAGTCTCAAACTGCGCCGGTGAAATATTCGTCTGCCATGCTTGCGGGTGCACAACTTTGGAATTGGTGGGTACCGGCAGACGAAGCGGCGCCTCGAACACCGCAAACCATAACAGCGGAAGCTTGCTACCGGTACGAACTTTACATGCCGCGTCAAAGGCGGGTGCCGCTTCATAGCTGACAAAACCCACCAACCACTTTCCGTCCAGTGCCTGCTTTTCAGCGTCACGCAACAGGCTGCGTACTTCCTGCAATTGATCGGTTTGTAGAATTTCCAGCGGCGCAGAAAAACAAAAGGCCTCCGTACCTTCATTGGGAAAAATCAGCACGCAGCTTGGGTTGCTTGGGAAATTCATGATGTTGAAGTGAAATTGATTCAGGTTCCCGCACTACACACTCAGCTTGCGCCAGCGCCTTAAACGACACAAACTCTGAAAGGCTGAGGTGACCATAGCTGCTTTAATTTAACAAATAACCTGCATAGTTATCGCCTCTCAAATGACTCTCCTTGCTCATTGATTTTCCATGAGGTACTCCTAAAGCAAGAAACTTTAATTGTGTGTCTATTGTACTCACAATTTAATAGCAAACCTCCTGGAGCCATCAAAATCATAGGGTTCTATGGGGTCAGATTCAATTGATCTACCAATTTCCGCCGAGCGCCCTGAGTAGCGCAGCGCTGGCAAGTAACCGGCGACTTTCGATGTCCAGACTGCTGCGCTGTGCAGCTAGTGCGGCGGCCTGAGCCGAGACAACATTCAAATAACTCACCATACCGGCCTGATACTGATTTTCGGTCAGAGTCAGCGCTTCTGCGGCTGATTTTTCCGCTGTCTGTTGCACCAGTGCCTCTGCCTCTAGCTGATGCAACGCCGCCAGATTGTCTTCAACTTCCTGAAAACCGGCTAATACCGTCTGCCGGTAACTGGCCACGCTCTTGTCGTAGAGGGCGATGGCGGCTTCTTTCTGTGCGCTGCGAGCACCCCCGTCATACAAGTTTAGCGCCAAATCGGCTCCCAGTGACCAGAAACGACTGGGCAGCGAAAAAAGCTGCGCAAGACTCGCATTCTGGTATCCGCCGCTGCCGTTGAAGGTCAGCGCCGGATAATAAGCCGCCTGAGCCACCCCAATTTGTGCATTGGCCGCCGCCATACGCCGTTCGGCAGCGGCGATGTCCGGCCTGCGCTCCAGCAAGGTGGAAGCCAAGGCTGAACTGAGTTTGGGTAGTGCCGGCAGACCGTTCGCTACCTTCAGCTTAAAATTTGCGGGTGCCTGACCGACGAGTACCGCAATGGCATGTTCCAGTTGCGCCCGCGCCACCCCCAGCTCGATGCGCTGCGCCTGAGTAGACTTCAGTTGTGTCTCCGCCTGGGCGACATCGACCTTGCCGGCCACGCCAGCCACATAACGGTTTCGGGTAATCTGCAAAGAACGTTCATAGGCGCTGATGGTCTGCGCCAGCAATTGCTGCTGAGCATCATTGGCGCGCAACTGAATATAGCTCTGCACCAGCATCCCTTGCGCCGACAGCCTGGCCGCCTGCAAATCGGCATTACTCGCCTGTGCCTGAGCGGCATTCGCCTCCGTATTACGCCCGATGCGCCCCCAGACATCCGCTTCCCAACTGGCCGACACAGACGGGCGTAAAGTATTATGCACCGCACCTGTAGCAGTTCCATTGGTCGAGACACCCTGCGCGCGGCTGGCCGACAGATCCGCATTCAGCGTCGGCCTATCGCTCGCCTGTGCGATACCCAGCAAAGCCTGCGCCTGCCGATATTGCGCGGCTGCCGCGAGTACATTCTGATTGGATATTTCTATCTGAGCGACCAGCGCATTCAACGCCGCATCCTGATAGATTTCATACCAGTTGCCGTGCATATCCTGCGGCTCGGCTATTTTCCAGTCACCCGCCTCCTTGTAAGCGGGCGCTGCTATTTCTGGCTTGTGATAAGCGGGGCCTGCCGCGCAACCTGCCAGCAATAAGGCCAACATAACTGGTTTGAATGCTATTTTCATGTGGGAATGACTACCGAATGAGTGACGGGTCGTTTCTTCTGGCACCATAACCTGAAGCGATCCAGATACAAATAGACCACAGGCGTGGTGTAAAGAGTCAGTAACTGGCTGAGAATCAGTCCGCCGACGATGGCGATGCCGAGCGGTCGTCTGAATTCTGCGCCATCAGAAAATCCGATCGCCAGTGGTATCGCACCGAACAGGGCAGCCAGTGTGGTCATCATGATCGGCCTGAAGCGCAGCAGGCAGGCCTGGCGAATGGCCTGTAACGGCGCAAGCCCCTCGCGTCTTTCGACGTCGATGGCGAAATCGATCATCATGATCGCATTCTTTTTAACGATGCCGATCAGCAGAATCACGCCGATTAGCGCGATGATGGAGAATTCAGTACCCGAGGCCAGCAGCGCCAGTATTGCCCCGACCCCCGCCGAAGGCAAGGTAGAAAGTATCGTCAGCGGATGCACCAGACTTTCATAGAGTATCCCCAGCACCAGATACACGGCCACCAGTGCTGCCAGCAGCAACAGCGGCTGATTATCCAGTGAATCCTGAAACGCCTTGGCCGTACCCTGAAAACTGCCATGCACCGAGGTTGGCACACTCAAGTTGAGCAGCGCCTCGTCGATGACTTTGGTCGCCTCAGAAAGCGATACCCCGACCGGCAGATTAAAGGAAATGGTCGAGGCAGCGAATTGTCCTTGATGGTTGACCGCAAGCGGGGTAGCGGTCGGCTCATAACTGGCAATCGAGGCAAGTGGCACCTGAATCCCGCCCGGTGCGATAAGGTAGATATTCTTCAGGGTCTCGGGATTCTGCCAGTATTGCGCCGCCGCCTCCATCACCACCCGATACTGGTTGAGCGGATTATAGATAGTGGACACCAGTCGCTGACCGAACAGATCATTGAGCGTGGCGTCGATCAGGCGCATCGACAGTCCCAGACGCGCGGCGGCATCGCGATTGATCACCAGACTGGTCTGCAATCCCTTGTCCTGCTGATCGGTATTGACATCGGCCAGCTTGGGCAACTGGCTTAACGCCTGTTTGATGCGCGGCTCCCAACTGCGCAGCTCAGTAATATTATCGGCTTGCAGGGTGTACTGGTATTGCGCATTACCCATCCTTCCGCCAATACGAATATCCTGTTGAGGTTGCAGGAACAGGCTGGCACCCGGTTCACGCGCCAACTGCGGCCGCAGCCGCGCGATCACCTGGTCTGCAGAAAGTTTCCGCTCGGCCAGAGGTTTCAACGAAATAAACACGAAACCCGAATTGCGCTGACCACCGCCGGTGAAGGCGACCACATTATCGACGGCGGGATCGGCGCGCACGATTTCCACATAATTCGCCAACTTCTCGCGCATCGCCTGAAAAGAAATGCTCTGATCCGCCTGAATATTGCCGGATAACCGCCCCACATCCTGTTGCGGGAAGAAGCCTTTGGGCACGATGCTGTATAAGTAGATATTGAAACCAACCGTGGCTGCCAGCAGTAGTAACATCAGACGACCATGCGCCAGCGCCCAGTCCAGGGTAATGCGATAGCCTTGCAGCGTTGCGGCAAACGCCCGTTCGCTGCTGCGCGAGAACCAGCCACGCGGTTTTTCCACGCCCGGTCGCAACAAATACGCACACATCATCGGCGTCATGGTCAGCGACATCACCAGTGAAATCAGGATGGCTGCCGACAGGGTAGCGGCAAACTCGCGAAACAGCCGCCCGACGATGCCGCCCATCAACAGAATCGGGATGAATACCGCAATCAGCGACAGACTCATCGACAGCACGGTAAAGCCCACTTCGCGTGCCCCGCGCAACGCCGCCTCATGCGGTGACATGCCGTTCTCGATATGCCGGGTGACGTTTTCCAGCACCACCACTGCATCGTCCACCACAAAGCCGGTGGCAATGGTCAGCGCCATTAACGACAGCGTATTCAGGCTGAAGCCGGCCAGATACATCACCGCAAAAGTGCCGATCAGCGACACCGGCACCACCACGCTGGGTATCAACGCCGCCCTGACATTTCTCAGGAATAAAAACACCACTAGCACCACCAGTGCCACCGAAAGCAGCAGGGTACGTTCTACTTCTCTCAGGGAGCCGCGTATGGTCGGGGTGCGATCCACCGCCACCTCCAACTCGATCGCACCGGGAATCGAGGCACGCAACTGGGGCAGAATGGCGCGCACCCGGTCTACCGTCTCGATGATATTCGCACCCGGCTGACGGTTCAGGATCAGCATCACCGCCGGCTTGCCGTTCACCAGACCGGCATTACGCACATCCTGCATCGAATCTTCCACGCTGGCGACATCACCGATGCGCACCGCAGCGCCATTCTTGTACGCCACGATCACCGGAATATAGTCTGCGGCGGTCATCGCCTGATCATTGGCGAGTATCTGCCAGTGACGTTTGCCATCTTCAACCGCACCCTTGGGTCGATTGGCATTGGTCGCGACGATCGCGGCTCGGACATCTTCGGGACCTATGCCCAGACGACTCAACGAGGGCGGATCGAGTTCGACGCGCACCGCTGGCAGGGAAGCACCGCCCACTGTGACCTGACCGATACCTTCCAGCTGTGAAATTTTCTGCGCCAGTATGGTAGAGGCGGCATCGTACATCCGGGCGCGCGACATCGACTTTGAAGTCAGCGACAAAATCATGATCGGCGCATCGGCCGGATTTACCTTGCGATAGGTCGGATTGCCCGGCATACCGGTCGGCAACAAGGTGCGCGCCGCATTCAAAGCAGCCTGTACATCACGCGCCGCACCGTCGATATTGCGCGCCAAATCAAACTGCAAGGTGATACGGGTATTGCCGAGCGAACTGCTGGAGGTGATTTCCGTGACACCCGCGATAGCGCCCAGGCTACGTTCCAGCGGCGTCGCAACCGTGGAAGCCATGGTTTCCGGACTGGCGCCGGGCAGTGCTGCCTGCACCGAAATGGTCGGAAAATCTACCTGCGGCAGCGGTGCTACCGGCAGCAGCGTAAAAGCCACCGCACCCGCCAGCGCCACCCCCAGGGTCAACAGCGTGGTCGCCACCGGACGATTGATGAACAGCGCGGTGATATTCATGGCTTGCGCCAGCGCGCCAGACGGTCGAAGGCGAGATAAATCACCGGGGTGGTGAACAGCGTCAGCACCTGACTCACCAGCAAGCCGCCGACCATGGTGATACCCAGCGGATGTCTCAATTCCGACCCCACACCCGAACCGAGCATCAGCGGCAGCGCGGAGAGTAGCGCCGAGAGCGTGGTCATTAATATCGGCCGGAAGCGCAGCAAACAGGCTTCATAAATCGCCTCGCGCGGCGACTTTCCGTGATTACGCTCGGCATCCAGCGCAAAATCAATCATCATGATCGCGTTCTTCTTGACGATGCCGATCAACAGAATGATGCCAATGATGCCGATGATGCCCAGATCATTTTTCGACAGTAACAGCGCCAGCAACGCGCCGACTCCTGCCGAAGGAAGCGTGGAAAGTATCGTCACCGGATGGATATAACTCTCGTAGAGCACGCCCAGTACGATATACATGGTGACAATCGCGGCGAGTATCAACAGCAGCGTGTTATCCAGCGATGCCTGAAAAGCCAGCGCGGCACCCTGAAAACTGGTCTCCACGCTGACCGGCATCGCCAGTGCCTTGCTGGCATCGCGAATCGCGCTGACCGCATCACCCAGCGATACCCCCGGTGCGAGATTAAAAGAAATGGTCGAGGCGGGAAACTGTCCTATATGGTTGATTGCAAGCTGGGTCTGCTTTTCGCTGACGCGGGCAATCGAGGACAACGGCACCTGACTGCCTGAGGGAGAGACCACATACAGGTTCTTCAAAGAGTCGATACCCTGTCCGAAATCCGGACTAACTTCCAGCACCACCCGATACAGATTGGACTGGGTAAAAATGGTCGAAATCAGGCGCTGGCCAAAGGCGTTATATAGCGCATTGTCAATCGCCGCCGGGGTAATGCCTAATCTCCCCGCGCTGGCACGATCGATTTCCACATAAGCCTGTACGCCATGATCCTGAGTATCGCTGGCGACATCCTGCAATTGCGGCACCGAACGTAAACGCTCGACGATTTTTGGCACCCACAGCGCCAATTCATCCGGATTGGCATCCTGCACGCTGAACTGATACTGAGTGCGGCTGACACGATCCTCAATCGTCAGATCCTGCACCGGCTGCATATAGGTCGCCACACCACCTAGCTTATCCAGTTTTTCCTGCAAACGACGGATCACGCCGCTGGCCTCCGCGTCACGAACATTTTTGGGTTTAAGATTAATCAGCATGCGCCCGCTATTCAGCGTGACATTCGCCCCGTCCACCCCTATAAACGAGGAGAGACTGTCCACCGCCGGATCAGTCAGTATGACCTCCGCCACCGCCTGCTGACGCTCTGCCATCGCGGCAAAAGAAACCGACTGCGAGGCTTCGGTAATCGCCTGGATCACGCCGGTATCCTGCACCGGGAAAAAACCCTTTGGCACAAACAGATAAAGCAGTACCGTCAGCGCCAGAGTCCCGACTGCCACCAGCAGCGTCGCAAACTGTCGATCCAGCACCCAGTTAAGCAACACGCCGTAACGTGCGATCATTTCATCGAAAAATGCGCCGCTGCGCTTGTAAAAACGGCTTTGCTGCTCGTCCGGCGTATGCCGCAACAAGCGGGCGCACATCATCGGCGTGAGCGTCAGCGAGACCACCGCAGAAATCAGGATGGATACCGCCAAGGTAATCGCAAATTCGCGAAACAACCGGCCGACCACATCCCCCATGAACAACAGCGGAATCAGCACCGCAATCAGCGAAAAAGTCAGCGAAATTATAGTAAAGCCGATCTGCTCCGACCCCTTCAACGCCGCCTGCAGCGGCGAATCGCCCGCCTCGACATAACGCATGACATTTTCGATCATCACAATAGCATCGTCTACCACGAAACCGGTGGCAATGGTCAAGGCCATCAACGTCAGATTGTTAATCGAAAAACCCGCCAGATACATGAAGCCAAAGGTGCCCACCAGCGACAACGGCACCGCGATCGCCGGAATTAGCGTCGCCGGTATATTGCGCAGAAACACGAAGATCACCATCACCACCAGTCCCACCGCCAGTAACAACTCAAACTGCACGTCATGTACCGAGGCGCGGATAGTGGTAGTGCGATCGGTCAGCAACTTCACCTCCACCGTGCCGGGGAGCGCTGCCTGCAGGCTGGGCAAGATTTTCTTGATGCGATCCACGGTTTCGATCACATTGGCACCCGGCTGACGCTGAATATTCAGGATGATGGCGGGTGCGCGATTCGCCCAGGCAGCCAGCCGGACATTCTCGGCACCATCGATCACCTCGGCAATGTCGCGCAAACGAATCGCAGCACCATTTTTCCAGGCAATCACCAGATTTTGATATTCCGCAGCCGACTTCAACTGATCGTTGGCATCCAGGGTAGAGGCACGCAGCGCACCGTCGAAACTACCCTTCGCCATGTTGACATTGGCGCTGCCGATCGCGGTGCGCACGTCATCCAGATTGATTCCTTTAGCGGCGAGCGCCTTGGGATTAGCCTGAATACGCACCGCAGGACGTTGACCGCCACCGATGCTGACCAACCCCACCCCCGGCAGTTGCGAGAGTTTCTGCGCCAGACGGGTATCCACCAGGTCTTCAACTTTAGGCAAAGGCAAACTGCTGGAGGTAATCGCCAGCGTGATCACCGGCGCGTCAGCCGGATTGACCTTGCTATAAACCGGCGGCATCGGCAGATCGGTCGGCAGGAAGGAACCGGAAGCGTTAATCGCCGCCTGCACTTCCTGTTCCGCGACATCCAGACTCAGCGCAAGGCTGAATTGCAGGGTGATGATCGAGGCACCGCCCGAACTGGAGGAAGACATCTGATTCAGACCCGGCATCTGGCCAAACTGACGTTCTAGTGGTGCGGTGACCGAAGAGGTCATCACGTCCGGACTAGCACCCGGATAGAGGGTCGTCACCTGGATGGTCGGATAATCAACCTCCGGCAGTGCCGAAATCGGCAACATCCGATAACCTGCCAACCCCGCCAGCAGGATTGCGACCATCAGCAGCGAAGTCGCCACCGGTCGCAGGATAAACAGGCGCGAAGGATTCACTGTGAATTGCCACCACGGCGCATTTCCTTCATGCGCTGCTTACGTTCTTCTTCAGGCAATTTTTTGATTTCCTCGCCAAACTCGCCTTTGTCGATACGCGCATTCATCAGCGCCCAGCGTTTCTGCCGCTCTTCCGGCGTACCACCCTGACCACCCTGACCGCCCTGACCACCCTGACCGCCACCTCCTCCGGCGGCTTTGACACCGGCACCGGGCGTAGTCACTTCGACCCTGGCTCCGTCGCGCAATTTATCCGCACCATCAATCACCACCTGTTCGCCTTCCGCCAACCCTTTATCGATAGCAACTAAATCGCCTGCTGCCGTTCCCAGCGTCACCGGACGGATTGAAACCGACTTGTCCTGGCCGATCACATACACAAAAGAACCTTGCGTGCCATGCTGAAGGGCCGCCTGTGGCATCAGCATTGCGTTATGCCGGGTAGCCACGCGCAAACGCGCATTGACGAACTGGTTGGGGAACAGCTTTTCATCCTTGTTGGCAAATTCAGCCTTGAGCTTGACCGTACCGGTGGCCGCATCAATCTGGTTATCCAGCGTCAGCAGCTTACCGGTCGCCAGCGTGGTCTTGCCATCACGATCCAGCGCATCCACCGATAAATTCTCATGGGCGTGCGCAACCAACAGCGAAATGTTATCCGAGGGAATCGCAAAAACCACATTAATCGGCTGCGTCTGGGTTATCACCACCAGACCATTGGCATCGCTGCCATGAATCGCGTTGCCTGGGTCTAACTGGCGCAAGCCCAGCCTGCCGGAAACCGGCGCGGTAATATGGGTAAATCCCAGTTGCAAGCGGGCATTTTCCAATACGGCCTGATCCGCCATTACCACGCCTTCATATTGACGCCTTAGCGCTTCCTGTGTCTCGACCTGCTGCCGGGCGATCGAGTCTATTGCCAGCAGTCCTTTATAGCGTTCGAGATCCAGTCTGGCATTATCCAGCAGCGCCTGGTCGCGCATCAACTGACCCTTCGCCTGTTCAAATTGCACCTGAAAGGTTCTAGGATCAATTTCGGCCAGCACCTCGCCTTCCCTGACCATTTGCCCTTCCCTGAAGGCGATACTCAACAACTGACCATCGACACGCGCCTTGACCAGCGCCGTATTACGCGCGGTGACAGTGCCCAGCGCATCGATATAAACATCGATATCACCGCTCTTGATCAGCGCCGCCTGCACCGGCAACGGTCTGCCGTCACCGCCGCGTTTGCCCGGACCCGCTTTACCGGTCGGCTCGCTATTATGTAAATACCAATAGACAGCACCGCCAGTGGCCAGCAACAGCAATGAGACCCAGAGAATTTTCTTTTTCATAGTAGTTTTGTCATAGCGAAGCAGATTTAATGGCTGAATATATCAGACTTTTGCGTTAATCGAGGTGCCGCTGACGCTCTGAGCACTACCCATACCCTGATATAGATTTTGCAGGAAGGATTGCAGTGTCGCAGCACTGTTTGCCGACTGCCCCTGCGCAGAAATCGAATTGACCAGATTCTGAAAACTGGAATTCAGCGCACCCAATGGGTCGCTGCCCTGGGTGTTGGTGCTGGTAACATTTGCAGAAAGTTGCTGCAACAGTCCCTGAATATCGGCGGCCACCTTAGCACCTTTGGAACTATCAACGGTAGAGGTACTGTCGTCTGCATCGTTTTTCGCACCCTCCTGAGGCAGCGAGCCCATCAGACTATGCAAAAATGTCTGTAGGACAGCCTGCGGATCCTGAGCAGAATCGGATGTTTGCGGCACAATCGAACCGTTTGATGCGGAATTAGCACCGGCGTTGTCAGTGATACTTTGGCCGAGCGCCATTTGTATCAGACTTAAAAAACTGGAGCCGTCTACCTCCTTGCTGCCTGAAGAGGTGACTGACCCAGCTTGAGAACCGGGTAATAGGCCTGAGATATTGCCGATTGTGCTCATCATTTACCCCTAAAGAATTAGCATAAGGATTGAAGAATCATTATAACAGGTTGGTTATTTATTCAATTATTGCCCGATTTAGCAGCAACCCATTAAAAATATTGTATCAAAAAGTTAAGCAAGCCTTTGAAAAATGGTTCTGTAAAATGCAAACCTACTGGATTCCTGCGATAATCACTACTAAATTTATCACCATTCAAGGAATCTGCGCTGTGGAACTGGAAAAGCGTATAGAAGCAGCTTTGTTTCACCAGTTGGTCGCCAACTCTGCAATTCCATTGATCGGCAGTGCAATAGGCAGCCTGCTGGTTGCGGTATCACAGCTGGGCTCAAGCCGAAGCGATGTCATCCTAGGCTGGTTATGCCTGGTCTATGCAACACTGGGGCTGCGTTTCTGGTTTTCCAGTCGTTGCCGGAAAGCGCTCGAAACATCGGGGTATACTCCTCAGACAGCTATCCGTTATGCAGCAAGCGTAGGCTTGTCAGGCATTGCCTGGGGGTTGGGTGGCTTGCTGATTAAAGGCGCCTCACCCGTAGCCATGATTGTGACGATCACCGCCATTCAGGCAATGGTGATGGGAGGCGTGCTGATGCTGGGTGCCTTCATTCCTGCCTTTCTTGCCTTCACGCTGCCCGCCATTCTACCCATGATTATCATGCTGGCGCTGGGCGGTGGTGTAGAGAATAACGTACTGGCTTTATACAGCAGCATTTTCCTTGCGCTAATGATAGGCATTGCCTTGCGTTTCAATCAGTCACTGCATCATACCTGGCGGCTGACCTTCGAGAAGGAGGATCTGGTCAATTCCCTGACCCAGACCCATACTTTTCTCAGGGAATCGCAATCGCTTGCCGGTTTGGGCAGTTATGTACTGGATTTTTCAACCGGCATCTGGAAAAGCTCTGACATCCTTGATCAACTGTTTGGCATTAACCAAGCCTATGAACGCACAATTGATGGTTGGGAGGCGCTGATACATCCCGATGATCGAGACATGATGAAAGCCCATCTGACTCATGACGTACTTAGCAATAATCTCAGCTTTGACAAGGAATATCGCCTTATTCGGCATGATGACGCCGCAGTTCGCTGGTTACATGGCCTAGGCAAACTGGAACTTGACGCTCAGGGACGACCACTGAGAATGCTCGGAACCATCCAGGACATCACCGACCGAAAAATGGTAGAAAGGGAACTGCGCATTGCCGCTATCGCTTTCGAGACCCAGGAAGGGTTGATGGTCACCGATGCCAACGATGTGATTATCCGTGTCAACCAGGCTTTCACCGATATTACCGGCTACTTGGCCGATGAAGTGATTGGCCAAACGCCTCGATTGCTCAAATCGGGCGTTCACGATGCCACTTTCTATGCCACGATGTGGAAATCTATCGAACAAACCGGCGCCTGGCAAGGCGAGGTTTGGAACCGGCGTAAAAATGGGGAGTTATTTCCGGAACAACTGACTATTACAGCTGTAAAAGGTGGCGACCAAGGCGAAATCACTCACTATGTCGCCACCATGAATGACATCACCAAGCGCAAGCAGATAGAAGAGCAGATTCACCTGTTGGCTTTTCACGATGCGTTGACTGGCCTACCCAATCGCCGGTTGTTGGATGACCGGCTGCAACAAGCCATGGCGACTTGCAAACGTACCGGCCATTATGCCGCACTGATGTTTCTCGACCTGGATAATTTCAAGCCGCTTAATGACAAACATGGTCATAGTGTAGGCGATTTGCTGTTGGTCGAGGCGGCTCATCGCCTGCGCAGTTGCGTACGTGAAACTGATAGCGTGGCTCGCTTTGGCGGAGATGAATTTGTAGTATTGCTGGTAGAACTTGAGAGGAATAGCGACGAGGCCAAGGCGCTGTCAAAACTCATCGCCGAAAAACTCCTCAGCAGACTCGCAGAACCTTATCTTTTGACGATACAGCAAGAAGACGGCACAGAATTACTCATCGAGCATCATTGCACTTCCAGTATTGGCGTGACGCTATTCAATAACCACAGCGTAAACCATGCAGAGATACTCAAGTGTGCGGATATGGCCATGTATCAGGCCAAAGATCAAGGACGGAATTTAATCCATTTCTATGCTTCAGGCGAAGGCGAATAATCGACAGCTTTACACGCTGTTCACTTGCGCCGGGTTATCGTGCTCCGACACCACTCCCAAGCTCCGGTAGTCCCGCATGATTACGCCGGGCGAGTTGCTCACGCATCTTAGATGATGAGCGCCCCACTAATGCCGAGATGCTGTTGCTTGGTAAACAGCCGCAACGGTTTCTGATTTCTTCCGAGGTGAGATGCACTCACTTCGACGTGCAGGAAGTAACCAAGCCGATTCCGTCATCTCAGGTGTACAAGCGCACAGTATTTGATCTGGTGGATCAGGCGGTAGATTTTGTGATGTCCAAAATCAATCTTTTGGTGCATGGCACACTGCCGCCCCATAGGATGAAACCCGCCATGCCCGTTCCCCTGAGGAACCCACAAGCCACTCCACTTTGTTGCCAAAAGACAGCAACCAAGTGGCTGGTTATCTCCCTATACCTCTGCCGGAAGCGGGGAGAGCGCAGCGAGGGGGGCATAACCAGTTCTGCATCCTGCACTACGGCTCGCAGCTCCTGATCCAGAAATACATATTCCTTCGACC
>CAIRBC010000024.1 GCA_903876685.1 uncultured Nitrosomonadales bacterium
AATGGAAAGTTAGTGAAAGTTACCAAAGTGAATACGATTTGGAGCGCGAATTTATTCAGGATTTGCAGAATCAGGGCTATGAATATGTGCCCGGTTTAAACACGCCTGAGAAGCTTCTGACCAATGTGCGCGAGCTGTTGCAAGACCTGAATAACATGCAGTTTACCAACGGGGAATGGTTGCGTTTTGTGGAAGCCGAAGGTTCCCCGATCGCCCGAGCACGCAAATAACTGTCCGCCCAGACAGATGAATCCCGTTACCGCAGAGCCATTGAGTACCCTGTCCTCAATGAGAGGATCAGGCAGGTTGCCAGAAAATCAAGATGCAGGTTCAATCCAAAAATCCGCAATTGAACGATTGCGGATTCTGGAATTGAAATGGTGCTTGAAGTAAGTGTGATGCGGAGAATAATCACCCATACGCCGCAATTCGCGCGGCAATAAATTGTCAGAATTCCATATAATAACTCTACCCGCTGCGGTAAATACCTGCCATAATGGACGCATAAAATGCGGAGATAAAATGTTTGTCTGGGAACAATCTGATTGGCCAAGCTGGCATTTTAATGAGGGCGCGCTTTCTACGGCCTTAGCTAGGGTTCGTCATGCGCAGGGGCGTCTACTGGGACGTATGGAAGGACTTGGCTTTGCTTTACGCGACCAGGCAACCTTGCAGGTGCTTACAGAAGACGTACTGAAAACCAGCGAGATCGAAGGTCAGCAACTTAATCCCGATGCAGTGCGTTCTTCTATTGCCAGACGTATGGGAGTAGATATTGGCGCTCTGGTTCCCGCCGATCGGCATGTGGATGGCGTGGTTGAGATGGTACTTGACGCAACCGGCGGATTTGCAAAATCACTGACTCGAGAACGCTTGTTTGGTTGGCATGCAGCACTTTTTCCAACGGGGTACAGTGGTCTTGCGAAAATCAGGATCGGCAATTGGCGCGATGATGCAGATGGCTCGATGCAAGTTGTATCTGGTCCTGTTGGTCGTCAAAAAGTACACTATGAGGCACCGCCTGCTAAGTGCCTCGAGAAAGAAATGGACGAATTTTTGCGCTGGTTCAACAGTGAGCAGGAAATCGATCCGGTCATGAAGGCAGGGCTTGCCCATCTTTGGTTTGTTACTATCCATCCGTTTGACGATGGCAATGGGCGGATTGCTCGCGCCATCGGTGATATGGGGTTAGCTCGGTCGGAGAAAACATCGCAGCGATTCTATAGCTTATCTGCTCAAATTCAGCGAGAGCGCAAGGAATATTATGATTTGCTAGAGCACACACAAAAAGGTGAACTTGACGTAACAGCCTGGCTTGCTTGGTTTTTGGCATGCCTGGGACGAGCCATCGAGGGGGCGGATAATACGCTCGGCATGGTCATTGCCAAAGCGCGGTTCTGGGAATGGTGTGCTGGTATATCGTTAAACGAGAGACAGGTTAAATTAATCAATCGGCTTCTCAACGGCTTCGAAGGCAAACTTACTAGCTCTAAATGGGCGGCAATTGCAAAATGTTCTCCTGATTCTGCGCTACGCGACATTAATGATTTGATTGAGCGCGG
>CAIRBC010000025.1 GCA_903876685.1 uncultured Nitrosomonadales bacterium
GCACCGGCTCAAGATGGCTTGGCCAGACGCATACACAGCTTTGGGGAGTGGTCGCGTTTGAGCGGCCGTCGTCCTACGGCCTCTGTACTTTGAGAACGGTCATTGGCGCGCCGATTTCCTGACCGATCGGATGACCGGAAGGCTGCTTATGGAAATATTTTCATAAGCAGCGATTGCTGGTGTTTACGACAGGCAGCTTACAGGATGTGCATTTGCAGCGGACAACGTGTCCTTGAACAAAATCCCATTCACCTACTGCTTTATATCTACAGGATTCTTCCCAAAAAGAGTACAAAGCGTGTCCAAATGGTCTGGGATGGCAGCCTGATTAAAGAGGTAACCCTCAACACGCCTGACTTTTCCGTCTATCCACACGCAAAGGTCTATCTGCTCCTTGGCTTGATCAAGTGAAGACGCAATATGCGGCATAGTGCTATGACAACTGCCATCCTTTGCGTGAAATATGCCTGTAAATGTTTCCCTTACATCACCAAACCCTGCCGCGTCATCATGATTCACGAAGATCAAGATGTTGGGCATCGTTCGCGTCGGATTTACGGCATTGAATTGCTTGGCCGCCTTGATGGTATGTCTTCGTACGCGATTAAAAATTGGGTCGTCACGTAAGCCTCCGACTATTGTGCCGGGGCTTGCCGCTGCAAGTTGTAACTCCAGCCAGTCGTCACGAGGCGACTTCATTTCGCAAAACGCAACTTGCTTTTCGTTCAAGATGACTTGAAAGTCTGGCGAAAAACCTGCATCGCGAGGGACTTTCAGTAGAGTCAATCCGTTAGGTTTGAACACCAAATCCTCAGCAAGTGACTGATCATTGTCTTCGGTTGAGACTTTGATCAATGGAAATAACTCCTGGAAAATTTCATCAGTTGAATGAGATTTAGCAGTTTTTGTACTTTCTCATCGCACATGATTTTTGCAATTGCTGAGCTTCGGATATTTGTTGCTCCGTCATGCTTCGCTTAAGTATCGCCAAATTTTTCTTGGCGCCTTCATTTTCATTTGCCGCACTCAGCCCAAGCCACATGTGGGCACGCAGATTGTCTTTGGTGACTCCTTCACCTGCTGAATACATCCACCCGAGTAAACCCTGTGCTTTAGCAAACCCCTGGGCCGATGAAAGGCTAAGCCATTTGCTTGCCTCCGCAAGGTCCTTCGAAACGCCGTCGCCTTGTGAATATACCCACCCAAGGTTGTATTGCGCTCCAGCGTCACCCTTTGCGGCTGCCAATCTGTACAACCTAATAGATTCGGCAACGTCTTTTTTAACACCGTTACCCTTGGCATACATAACACCCAAATTTGACGTGGCTTCAGCATCTCCGTGGCTCATTGCGAGGCGATACCACTTGACCGCAGCTTCGTAGTTGCGCTCTACTCCACGCCCATTCTCATACATGACCCCAATGTTGTATTGGGCTGTAATGTTGCACTTCATCGCTAATTCCAGAAACATGCGATAGGCAGTTTCGTGCTCTCCTCGTTTACTTGCCGCAACAGCGGCATCTACAGCGCTGTCTTCTGCGCGAGGATGGAACCTTGCACCCGCGCAATCGGCCTCAGCTCCCTTTGCCAGAAAATCATCAGGATCAAATGGTTTCTTACTTGGAGCTTCTGAAGTCTCTATGGCGTCAGGCGGGGGCGCCCACTTTTTTGCCTCGCTTGCTGGAACAATGGTCTCCCACCCATCCTTGTCGATCTTCGCAGTGCTTGGATCAAATTTAGTTGAGTTGGCAACTTGTGTAGAAAACAGCCTCGGTCCGATGAATAAGCCAGCTATTGCTATGGCACCGACTAAGGCCGATCCAACATAAATTCTTTTCATGTTGGACCTGGACCGCTTTGACTCTTCTGACTCTTCAAAATCTGTATTTGCCGCAGCGGCTTGCTCAGCCAACAATCTCTCTACGCGACGCTTTATATATGCTGCCTTTGCTCTTCCTTCGTCACCATCACATTCGGCAAACGCCCTCGCCCAAACCGCCTTGTCAGTCGAAACATTTTCAAGCTCGGTAGTAGCCTGTTCATATGCCCAGTCTTGACTAAGCTCCTTGCCTCTGCTCTTTTCAACCCGACGACTAAAAATGGAAGTCCATGGCTTTCTTTCAATGCCCATCATCCAATAGAAGCCAACGCCATAAAGGATGGGCATAGGCAATGCAATTAATACCAATTGCCAAGTAATTTCTAATGGTGTGCTCCAGAGCTTGCTGGCAGTAAATATGATCACTGCAATCACCGCAGTGATCAGTCGCTGTCGTTTTGTGAAACGTTTTTGCATTTTGTTGCATCCCTTTAGGTCACTTTATCACTGTGTGGATAAAGTCAGACCGAGTGACCGGAATCAGGCGCTCAGTTCACACAATCCAATTTCCGGTATCAGCCTTAAACAGTCATTACCTCAGCCTACCAATGCCACAAAAAAACCGATTGATTCGTCCACGCGTAAGTCATTGATTTATATAGGGGTGACGGGCGTGTCTTCCGGACTTCGGCCTGCGCTGGGTGGGGAGGGTCGGAGAGAGAATACGCAAACGGAGAGTAAAACGCGCCGGTTACTGGCAGAAATGGCTCTCTCCGCAGTCCGCAAGAACCCGCTGGAACCCGCGTAAACACGCGGTAGTAGGCAA
>CAIRBC010000026.1 GCA_903876685.1 uncultured Nitrosomonadales bacterium
GGGGAATTTGCAACAGGGGTCTCTCCCGCAAGCGGGGAGAGCGCAGCGAGGGGGGCGTAGCCGGGAGTAAGTCGCTACGCGTGTTTCACATTAAACGATGTGTCGCCTAGTGTTAGACTGTTACCTTCCAAAGCAGTTGAATTATACGTCCATAGATTTTTAATCGGCCTAACTAGAAGTTGCCTTATATCATTATCTAATCCCTCAAAGAAACGCGCCATTATCTACTTACGCTATACTTCTTGAAGGTTTGAAATATTGAACAAAGGGTCACTTTCCAGAAGAGGCCTTTTCCCCCGCATGTTCCAACTTGCCACCTATCTTCTCACAAGTACCCTTTGGCAGAAGTTTAAAGTCGCTGGGGTCATTATCAACTTTTGAATGTCCGGCACAGGAATGCTTGCTCTTGTTGCTATTACAGGCATTCTGACCTGCTTTGGCAATACCGAAACACTTCTCTTCGTCTGAGGCATAAGCCGAACTGGCTGCGGTACTTATGCCGAGCGCGAGCAAGCTGGTAAGGGCCGTAGTGAGAAGTGTGTGTTGATTTTTCATAATAATGGCTATCCTTATAAGATTGAATTAAATTTTAACGGCACTGGTTGCTTTAACGAATATGACTTAAAAAGAAACTTGTTTCGGCTCCTTAATAGCGAAATGATTTCACACTGGCTTGGAGTTCTTCTGAAAGCGCACTCATTTCGCTAGTAATAGAGGCCACAGACTCGGCTGAGCTCAGATTATTCTCCGCCATTCCTATAATCCGGTGCACGTTTTCGGCGATGGCTGCACTTTCTTGAGCCTGGTCGCTCACGATGTTTGTCAGCATTTCCAGATTTTCCAGTGACGATTGAGCGCCATCGCGTAATTCACCCAAAGGACCCACCATATTCTCAATGAGCAGCATGCCGCGATCCATTCCGGTACGTCCAGTATTGATATTGTTGACCGCTAATTGTGTCTGCTCATCGATGGAGATAATTTCAGCATCAATTTTAGTAGTCGCTTCTGCGGTACGCGTAGCCAGTTTACGTACCTCGTCTGCGACTACTGCAAAGCCACGTCCACTCTCTCCTGCCCGAGCCGCCTCGATGGCGGCATTCAGTGCAAGAAGATTGGTCTGATCCGCAATTTCCTTGATAATACGTACTGTGCCCGCGACTTGTTCTACACGCTGGCGCATTCCGTCCACGGACTGTGCAGAAGCTGATACCACTGTAGCAATCGCCGCAATTTCTCTGGCCGCATTCACGATAACATCGGCGTTGCTACTCGCCATATTCCTGGCTGATTCTGCATGGGACTTCGTTGCAACTGCATTCTCCAAAACCCGCTCTATCCCTTTAATCAGATGGTCTACCGAGTGGCCAATACTCACCGCCAATTCGCGTTGTTCCGCTGAACCACTGCGTACTCCGTTGACCGGGTGCTTCAGATTATTGGCAGCATTGCCTACTTGACCAGCCCCCCGTTGAATCGCGGCGATCAATTCTCGCAAACCGGTCTGCATATGCCCCATGCGCGCCAGCAATTGACCTACCTCATCCCGACCTGTTGAAGAAATGTCGGTACGCAGATTCCCACTCGCAATTTGATCTGCCACCTTTACCGCAGCACCCAAGGGAACAGAAATACCCTTTGTCAATAAGAATGCCAGTAATAACCCCACAATAATGGCGACGATACCCAAGCCGATTACGATAAATTTAGCGCGTATCATGGTGTCCATTGCCTCTTTTTGCTTAAGCTGCATGGATGCCTGTTGCCCATCTGCAAGCTTGGATACTTCAGCCAGAAGTTCATGCAAGGCGACCCGTGTAGAAGTCGCCATAACCTTCTCAGCGGCAGCCTTGTCGTTCAATTCGAGCGCTTCTACCGCGGCATGAAATTTTTCACGGTAAGTCTCGCGCAAGGCGATGACGCGGGAAAGTGCTGCTTTCTCATTTGAACTGGTGAGCAGCGGAGTAATGCTGTTTATAGCTTGATCTATGGCTGCATTATGGCTATCCATCTCGGCATAAACAGTGACACGCTGCTCTTTTTCTTGCAGGATAAACAGTAAGGCCAAGCGCCCCGCACTACTTTCAGCATGAAGATTAATGGCATTTGCAAGAGTAGCCCGTGCAGCATCACCCTCGATTACCTCACCTGTGGTAGTGGTGAGTTGATCAAGACGGTTTACTGCAACCACCACCACCGCAGCCAGGAACAGTAATACCATGGCAAAACCTAAAGCCAGACGGATGCCTATACCTAATTGATTTAACAGGCTCATAATTTGTTAACCTGATTTTCAAAGCGTTTTTCAAGCCAGGCATCTACAGACCATCGTCCATGACTGGTGATTAGCAACACCCCCAGTAAAATACCCCAGGAGAGATGCTGATTAATACCCGCATCACTCAGTTCTGCATAGGAAATAACCGCCACAATATTAAGAATGAAAAGCCCTGCTGCAGAAAATCGACCCAGCAGGCCGATGGTTAGCAGTGCGGATAGCACAAGTTCTGCGCTGGCCGCCATCGAAGCAGCTAATTCTGGCGGCAGAAACGGTACATGGTAGACGTCGCTGAACAAGTAAAGTGTACTATCCCAGTTCTGCACCTTGAGGAGTCCGGACTTGAAAAAAACATTAGCCAAATATAAACGTAAACCTACATCCAATATCGGTGCAAGATATTCCGGCCAATGGGAGGCCGTATAATAGAATTTCAGCAGTCGCGATAACATACGCATTTCATTCTCCTCTATCACCGTCAACTAGCATACCCAAGTGCAACAACTTGATTAGCAGCGATTGCAAATCAAAGTCAGGATGGCTTTCCAATACTGCATCCGTTGCTGCTCCCAGAGCGATTCCTGCCTGGATACTTAGCAGCCATTCGGCCGCTGCAACCGGCAATTCGCTGACACAGACAACATTTTCCTTGCGACTGACCAGCGCATTGCAAGAACCCTTATGCAGATCGATATGAAACTCGCTGTCTGCACCCGGTTGATGTGCGTGCCAAATGTCGGCAATGGGATATTTGGATGGTATTAATTGGCAGGCAGGATGAAGATACAGGTGCAAATTCTCATATTGTTCTGGGGGTATCTGTGCAAGCCTGGCAAGGTCTATGCTATCGGCGTCTTCAGCAAAATAGGCACAATGACAGGCCCACTCCAGCGCCGCCACATCACTTAGATAAATCAGTTCCCGGGCAGGTTCAAAGGTGGCTATAAAGCTGGCCATCTCCGCTCCGTAGTGATGAAGGTTAGCATTAGCAGAGAGCTGTTGTTCAATATATTTGTGCGTCAATAGCCTGAAAAAATCGTTGCCCACCAGTTGTTCAACGACCGGATAGGCGCCTGCCAGTGTATCGTGCAAATTACCGCGATAATTGTTACGATAAACCTCGATAGCGACCTCAGCAGAATAATTCGGATAACTCAGGTTTATTTGCGGCGATAGCGCCGTTCGGAGAACGATGGCACGGGCGAAATCTGCTAACTCGTCATTCAGCGTAGCCATGAATATGCTCCATCCGTTGTTGCGCCTTCGCAGCTTCACCCATCAGCACAGTCAATTCCGGAATGTCAGCATCCCATTCGATCAATGTAGGCCGTGCTCCAAGGTGTGATAAAACCTGTTCATATAATTGCCATACCTCTGGATAAACCGGATGATCGTGAGTATCTACCAGGCAGCCCTCTCTGATACTGTATCCGGCCAAATGATATTCCTTGACTGCTTCAGCTGGCATAGCCTTGATGAACGCCATTGCATCTACACCAAGGTTGCGAACATTAACATATAGATTTTCCACATCGAACAGAATACCGCAACCGCTGCGGCTTGTTAATTCTGCCAGAAATTCGCCCTCAGTCATTTCACTGTGCGCAAAGGATAAATAGCTGGAGAGATTTTCCACCAGCAGCTGTCGACCCAGTTTTTCTTGTACCTGGTCTACGCGGTTTGCCACATGAGACAATGCCTGATGCGTATAGGGAAACGGTAATAAATCATTAATAACCATGCCTGACGCTGTATTCCAACACAGATGTTCAGACACGGCGGCGGGTTGAACCACTGCACATAAACGCTGCAACGCCGATAAATGTGCTGAATCCAGCGGGGCGGAGGAAGCCAGTCCCATGCCTACTCCGTGCAGGCTAACGGGATAATGTTCACGTACCTTGAGCAAAGTATTCAGAGGCGCGCCACCCCCGAAAAAATTTTCATTATGTACTTCCACCCAACCAAGCCTAGGTAAACTTTCAAGCACTTCACGGTAATGAGTTGCCCGCAACCCTATACCAGCGGTGCATGGCAAAGTATCAGTTGCGGGCAAAATCATTACTTGCTTTCCAGAGTACCATTGGCGAGCTTCTCGCAAGTACCCTTTGGAACAGCGACAAAGTCCGCTGGATCGTTATTTTTGGTACCTTGACCGGCACAAGAATGCGCACTTTTGCTACTGGAGCAATCATTCTTGCCAGCCTTGGCAACACCAAAACATTTTTCCATATCCATTTTTTTGTCAGCCGCGCTGGCAGTGCTCGTGGTTAATCCAAGCGCCAGTAAACTACTGATAGCTGCGGAGAGGAGGTGACGATTATTCATTTTTAAATCCTTTTTGTTGATGGGTTGATAACGAAAAATAGTTTCCAGTTATAAAGCGTAGCGGGAGTTGTGTTTAGTAACGGGTGTAGACAAGATACCATTGACATTATTTGTCGATGGGTTAGACATCCTCCTATCAGTATATTCTAGATGTATTAGAAAAAGGTTACAGGCCAGTTTAAATATTTTTGCAGGTGACGCTCGGACTAAACATTTTTTTCTGAGGTATCGCTTAAATTCAGAGGTATCGCTTAAAGATAGCCTATCGAGCAGGTAATTCGTTTGCTCGAAGATCAAAAACAAGTATTTCTGCGTTTTTTCCTTGCTGAATATCGATACTGGATTCCTTGCGCACCCGTGCACCGTCACCCTCTACAAAACGCATCCCGTTGATCATCGCCGCTCCCCGTGCCACATGTAGATAAGCAAACCGGTCTGCAGACAGTTTGAGTGAGGCAGTCTCAGCGCCATCGAATAACCCGGCATAAACCTTTACATTCTGACAGACCTCTAACGAGCCCTGCTCGCCTTCAGGTGAAATGATCAGGCGTAACCGCCCGCGCTTTTCAGTATCCGGAAAAGCAGCCTGTTGATAACGGGGCTTGATTCCCTTGATTTTTGGGGTAATCCATATCTGCAGAAAATGTACCAACTCCTCAGGCGAAGGATTGAATTCGCTATGCGTGATACCCGTGCCGGCACTCATCATTTGTACATCCCCGGGGCGAATCACCGATCCAGTTCCCATAGAGTCTTTGTGCTCTAGCGCTCCTTGCAGAACGTAGGAAAAAATCTCCATGTCACGGTGCGGGTGTGTTGCAAATCCTTGCCCCGGTTGGACGATGTCATCGTTTATAACCAACAGATCGGAGTAGCCAACTTGCTGTGGATCAAAATAGTGACCAAAGGAAAAAGTGTGCTGTGAATACAGCCAACCCAAGTTGGCTATTCCACGGTCTGTTGCGCGGCGCATTTCCAACATATAAGCTCCGGTCATAGAGATGAGTTTAAAATTTTCAAGGCAAGTTAGCGACCCTCACGAAGTTTTAGCAGTTTTGCTTTGATTTCAGGCATCACGGCAGCGGCGGCTTTTTCACCTTCGAGTATCGCTGTATGACGATCATCGAGACTAGACTGATTTATCGCATGCGTTACCGGACGGATCACCACATCTGCTTTGGGCAACTCGTAGCGATTGATGCTTTGACTCATGATGTCGATGGCTTGCATCAGCACGTCAACCGTCGTATCAGTGGTATTGTTTTCTGGCTTGTTGGAGATGTCCACTGCAATCACAAAATCAGCGCCTAACTGACGTGCTTCGCTGACCGGCACCGGTCTGACCAACCCGCCATCTACATAGCTGCGTCCATTGATTAGCGTCGGTTGAAAAACTCCAGGCACCGCACAGGAGGCGCGCACAGCCAAACCCGTATTTCCGGTACGGAAGACGATTTCCTCGCCCGTTTTCAGATCGGTGGCTACCACCGCAAATTTACGTAGCAATTTTTCCAGTGGCTGCTGCTTGAGCGTCCGGTTAATAAAATCCTCCAGAGTCTTTCCAGTAAAAATGCCTCGATTAGGCCAGGACCAGTCTATAACCGAATCTTCTTTCATCGGAATTGAAATTTCCTGTAGCTGGTAACCATTAAAACCCGCTGCATACAACGCGCCAACCGCAGAACCTACACTGGTACCGACAATAATATCCGGAACGATGCCTTGTGCTTCCAGTGCCTTGATCACACCGACATGGGCAAAACCACGGGTTCCACCGCCCCCCAGCACCAAAGCGATTTTTGGAGCTAACCGTGCAACCGGGGTTATCACGGGAGTCTTGACTGGTGCTACAACGGGAGGTACTACTTCGGGTTGCGTAGGTATCGTGACGCAACCAGCCAACACTAACACGGTCAAGGTCATCAGCATGCCTCGATAGACGGGCAAAAAATTAATTTTATTCATAATCAATTGAGGTTGCGTAGCAATAATTTTCATAGGTGATTTTATATTTCTTGATGTTAATGATGAGGAACAGATTATTTACCTGAGCAAATAAAGTACCCCCAACAATAAGGGCTGGTGAAGCATGTATATTAGCAAGCTATGCCTACCGGCGTATGCCAGCGGCGTTGCAACTTTGGGTTGCCATTTTAGCATCGAAGCAAAACGTTTTACTTCAAGCGCACTATACCCCAGGAAGATACCGATCAGTACCACGCCGAACCAGGGCAGCAGCGGCACATAGTCTTCAGTAAAGGGCTTATAGGTCATCATGCCGATAAACTGCAAACCTGCTTGATCAAAAAAAGAAAGTTTCACCGTACAGCCAATGACTATCAGGAGGAGTCCGCCCATCAGCGCTAGCTTTGGCAAGCGTAGAAATATCAAGCCTAGCAGACTGGCTGCCGCTATAAAATGCAACACTCCGAAAAATATCCAGGTGTGCGGAAATAATGCATAGCTTGCAGCTGACGTCAGCACGGCGCAGCCTACCAAAATGCTGAAACGCTTGCGCCAGTCAGTCCATGAGATGCCGTTACGGTTGGCGAGTACCAGACTGATTCCTGCAAGTGAAAGAAACAGCGTTACGATCAGCGTCCTGAAACCTAACCAAAAGGGGTCTTCATTGAAATTAGCTCTTATGAACCCATAAAAACACAGATCGAAGCAAAAATGATACACCACCATTAAAGCTATCGAGCAACCGCGCAACACGTCGATGACAGCGAAGCGTGAGGACTCTGCAGACTTGGGCAGAATTTTTTTAATCGTGGAACCGGACCGTGCTCTGCTCAGCTAAGCCTCCTGTATTTGCAAACACAAATCCAGCAATTTCCATTGTTTAATTTCTTCTTCAAGCGCTGTTTTGGTCAAGGTGTTTTGTGCCAGCCAGCCATCCCCTATGGTGAGAAAAAACTTGGTGCCGCTGAAACTGCCGCTCAAGGCGGGCAAGCCGTTATCGCTGCGACTCCGGAAGAACAAAACAGCCAGTCGCAGACTCATCGCCAACACAATATCTTCGGCTGAACTGAGCAAGCCAGCGTCCTTTTCCGATGTTTCCGGGTCTAAACGCTGCCCCTGAAACTTGTTCAGGTTGCCGCGTTGTGCCAGGCTCAGCAGACTCAAGCGTGCCTGCTCCTTTTTTGAAAAGCCCGGCATATCCGCGTTGGCGAGTATATAAGCAGTGTGTTTGTGATAGCCGCTGTGTGCAACACTGATGCCGATTTCGTGCAGACTGGCTGCCCAACCCAGTATGCGCAGCGCCACTTCATCGACTTCTGCACCAAAAAATTGCTGTGCGAACAACGCTGCCAATTGCCCGACGCGCGCGGCTTGTTTAACGTCCACATGATAACGCTGCATGAATTGCGTTACCGTCACATCGCGCATGTCATTATTGTGAAAGCGACCCAGCAAGTCATAAAGTACGCCTTCGCGCAATGCACCTAGAGCTACCTGCATCTGCTCGATGCCCAATTCACAAAAAGCAGCATACAGAATCGCGAAACCACCGGGCAAGGCCGGCATACGCTCGGGACGCAAACCAGGCAGTTCAAGTTTTTGCATATCGCCAGCCTTGAGCAGATGCGCACGCAGCCTTTCCAGTCCTTCGCGGGTAATGCCGTTTTGACTATAGCCATTCAAAAACAGGATTTCGTTAAGCACCTTGGCGGTTCCGGAAGAACCGAGTGCTTGCTGCCATTGACCTTGATAATCGGCAGTAATAGTTTGAATCTCAAGGGAGGCGGCCAATTCCGCCTGCCTGAGATTTTGCTTGGTAATTTTGCCACCCGGAAAAAAACGCTGACTATAACTGACGCAACCCATATACAGACTTTCCAGCTTGAGTGAAGAAAGTCCGTTGCCGATGATAAATTCGGTAGAGCCACCACCGATGTCTATCACCAGACGATTGTCCGAGGATAAGGGTAAACCATGCGCCACACCTATGTAAATCAGTCGCGCTTCTTCGAGGCCGGCAATCACTTCTATCGGAAAGCCCAATACCTGCTCTGCCTGCGGAATGAAAATTCCGGCATTTTTGGCGACACGCAGCGAATTGGTTCCTACCGCACGCACTGCCTCCTTGGGCAGTCCGCGCAAACGCTCGGCAAAGCGCCCCAAAGCGACCAGCGCGCGATTTTGCGAATCCGTATCCAGATAATTGTCGTTAGTGAGTCCTGCGGCAAGGCGTACCGACTCCCGCATGCCATCCATCATGTAGAGTTGGTCGCCTTCAGCCCGTGCCAGTTGTAACCTGAAGCTGTTTGACCCGAGATCCAGAGCTGCAAGTATCGGCTGCACGCTATGCTTTTTCATTAAGGGTTTAGATTATTCCTGAATTTCGCGATCGATTTCTTCTACCGAGACATGACGCACATCACGCCCCTTAACCATGTAGATGACATATTCGGCCATATTTTTTGCATGATCGCCAATCCGTTCTATAGCCTTCGCGACAAACAGAATTTCCAGAGAAGTCGAAATGGTACGTGGATCTTCCATCATGAAGGTAATCAGATAACGCATGATGGCGCGAAATTCATCGTCTACCTGCGCATCCAGGCGCACCACTTGTGCGGCCATCACCACATCCAGTCGCGCAAACGTATCCAATGATTTACGCAACATATCCAGAGCCAGCTCTGCTGCGTGCTTGATTTCGTGATAGCGAGGCAGATGCAACGAACTTTTCTGCGAAAGTAGTTTGGCCATACGCGCTATCTTCTCGGCCTCATCGCCGATACGTTCAAGATCGGTGATGGTCTTGACCACAGCCATTACCAGACGCAAATCACCGGCAGTCGGTTGACGGCGTGCAATTACCTGTGCGCAGCATTCATCAATTTTTACTTCCATGGCATTGACGCGATGATCATCTTCGATCACCCTGGTCATCAAGGCAACGTCACCTCCAAACAAGGACTCAACCGCGCTGGTTATCTGGCTTTCGACCAAGCCGCCCATTTGTAGTACATTTGCGCGGATGGCTTCCAGTTCTGCATCGAACTGGCGCGAAATATGAATGCTATTGCCCATGGTCATTCCTCGTAAAAATAATCTACCAGTATAATTGCCTAATATGAAGATTTGATGACAACTACAGCGTCATCGTTTTAACGCCATCCACTGTACCCAGCAATAATACATCAGCACCGCGACGCGCAAACAATCCGTTGCTGACAACGCCTGCGATGTGGTTCAGCGTAGCTTCCAGCTCAGGTGGATTCATGATTTCCAGGCCGTGCACATCCAGGATGACATTGCCATTGTCGGTGGTAAAGCCTGTTCTAAGCTTTGGCTGTCCTCCCAGTGCGACCAGTTGTCGCGCCACATAACTGCGCGCCATCGGAATGACTTCAATCGGCAAGGGAAATTTGCCCAGCACATCTACCAGTTTACTGGCATCGCACAGACAAATAAACTTTCTACTGGCCGCAGCGACGATTTTTTCCCGGGTCAAAGCGCCTCCCCCACCCTTGATCATGTGCAAATGCCGGGTAATTTCGTCGGCGCCATCGATATAAACTTGCAGGTCGTCCGCATCGTTGAGCGATAACACCTCGATGCCGTGCCCGCGCAACCGCTTGGCCGAGGCCTCAGAACTGGCGACGGCTCCGCGAATTTTGTGCTTGAGGCCGGCTAGTGCATCGATGAAATAATTTGCAGTAGACCCGGTACCTACGCCAATGATACTGTCCGATGGCACATAAGGGATCGCAGCCTGTGCTACCGCACGCTTCATATCTTCCTGATTCATGATAGTTGACCTCCGCTAACAGCTTGGGTTATTGCAACAAGTGCGATTATTACAGAAATTAGTGATTAATGCAGGAAATGGACTGCTTGCGGTCAATGACTAGACAGGTTTAACCGTCATTCCAGTGGTAATATGCAAGGGTTAAGACTCAATAAACGGGAGAAATGTCTATGCTTTACCATGCTACCACGCCCTTTAACGATCAAAAACCCGGCACCTCCGGCCTGCGTAAAAAGGTGCAGGTGTTCCAGCAACCGCATTATCTGGAAAATTTTGTTCAGTCCATCTTCAACACCATCGCAGCACCCGCTGGCGCTACGCTGGCGCTGGGCGGCGATGGCCGCTATTACAATTGCGAGGCGATACAGGTCATTTTAAAAATGGCGGCTGCCAACGGCTTTGCTCGTGTGATGGTGGGGCGCTGTGGCATACTTTCGACACCTGCGGCTTCCTGTGTGATCCGTAAATACCGCACTCATGGTGGCATCATCCTTTCTGCAAGCCATAATCCAGGCGGGCCGGAGGGTGATTTCGGCATCAAATACAACATCGCCAATGGCGGACCGGCGACAGAAACCATTACCGAGGCGATCTATGCAACCAGTAAAACCATCTCGCTATATCGCCTCATCGAGGCAGAGGATGTAAATCTGGCTAAGCTGGGCGACACAAAACTGGGCGAGATGACTGTTTCGGTATTCGACCCGGTAGCAGACTACGCCGACCTGATGGAATCACTGTTCGATTTTGCTGCGATCAAAACCTTGCTGGCAGGAGGTTTCCGCACCTTGTTTGACGCGATGCATGCCGTCACCGGTCCCTATGCCCGGGAAATTCTGATCAATCGCCTGGGAGCCGCACCTGACAGCGTGATCAACGCAATTCCCTTGCCGGATTTTGGTGGCGGCCATCCCGACCCTAATCTCACCTATGCGGATCAGCTGGTAGCTGCGCTGTATGGCGATAACCCGCCAGATTTTGGTGCCGCCTCAGACGGCGACGGCGACCGTAACATGATACTGGGCAAACACTTTTTCGTCACCCCTTCAGACAGTCTCGCCATCCTGGCAGCCAACGCGCACCTGGCACCCGGTTACAAAAATGGCGTAGCAGGTATTGCCCGTTCGATGCCGACCAGTGCCGCTGCGGATCGCGTCGCAGCAGCGCTGAATATCCCCTGCTATGAGACGCCGACCGGCTGGAAGTTTTTCGGTAATCTGATGGATGCGGGCAAAGTGACTTTGTGCGGCGAAGAAAGCTTCGGCTCTGGCTCGAATCATATTCGGGAAAAAGACGGGCTTTGGGCCGTACTGTTCTGGCTGAATATCCTGGCCGTGCGCAAGCAGTCTGTTGAAGAAATTGTCTACCAGCACTGGGCACGCTTTGGACGCAACGTTTATTCGCGCCACGATTATGAGGCCATCCCCACCGGGGCCGCCAATGGCGTGATGCAACATCTGCATGAGCGATTCTCCGATTTGACGGGTACGCAACTCGGCTCCTACAAAGTCTTGTATTGTGACGATTTCAGTTATACCGATCCGGTCGATGGCAGTATCAGTACCGGACAAGGCGTGCGCATCGGCTTTAGTGATGGTTCACGTATTGTGTTCCGACTTTCGGGAACCGGCACCGAGGGCGCTACCCTGCGTATCTATCTAGAATCTTATGAGCCGGATGTGACGCTGCATCATTTGGACGCGCAGCAAGCGCTTCAGGAATTGATCGGCATTGCATTGCAACTGAGTGAATTGCGTCAGCGCACCGGCAGATTGCAGCCGACCGTTATAACCTGAACCTGTATATTCAAGGAAAAGTCATGTCAAACAAACAAGTCATCCAAACCCCTGAGGCACCTTCGGCAATCGGTACTTATTCACAGGCGATACGCACCGGAGATACAGTATACCTGTCCGGGCAAATTGGTCTTGATCCTGACAGTATGCAGATGGTCGACGGCATAGAGGCGCAGATTCATCGGGTATTCCAGAACCTGCGCGCAGTCACGATCGCCGCTAACAGCAGTCTCAATGATGTAGTCAAGTTGAACGTGTATCTCACCGATCTCGGTCATTTCGCCAAAGTCAATGAAATAATGGCTGAATATTTACAGGCGCCCTATCCGGCGCGTGCTGCATTAGGCGTTGCCGCGCTGCCTCGTGGGGCATTGGTGGAGATTGACGGTGTGCTGGTTGTGCATACTAAAGGCATCGAATTTGAGACCTGATGCGGGTGCAAACGTTGGGTTACGGCGAAAAAAACGCGCCTAACGGGCATGGCAAATTGCCACCCCTGATGATGAAACCCATCATGCCCGTTTCCCTGATGAACCCACTAGCCACTCCACTAGGTTGCTAAAAGACAGCAACCAAGTGGCTGGTTATCTCCCCAACCCTACCCATGAACCTCCATTTCGTAGGGTGCGCTTGCGCACCAATTTCATCGACCCTAGCCATTAACCTTCGCCCTCTCCCCAGCCCTCCCCCTTCGGGGGAGGGAGCGGTTTGGCTTGGTGCGCTTACTCCAAAA
>CAIRBC010000027.1 GCA_903876685.1 uncultured Nitrosomonadales bacterium
CGCACCCTACGGTAAGACTCATGAGCCTAGGAGATCTTCTACCACCCTTTAACCTCATTGGTAATTGCGTAAAGTGTAAACCGAGAAATGAAGGATGCCATTTTTATGAGTTGAAATATTTCGCCGGACAAATGCTCGAAGTTGAATTACTGTTCGCTCAGGCAAATAAATCTGAGAGGAATTTGTATGGATAGCCCGCTGATATTTTGTGGAAGGCAATTCAGCGTCGAAGATCTGAAGCTGGTACGAGAGGTGGTGACCCGACATTCGGGCTTGAGCCGCATGGAACTGGCTCTCACGGTATGTGAATTATTGCAATGGCAACGAAACTCCGGAGGTCTCAAGTCACGCGAGTGTCGCGACTTTCTCGAATTGCTCGACAGCAAGGGTTTACTAAATTTGCCTAAAAAACATGCAACCAAGCCAGTCGGGAGCCACACACAAGTTCCTGTTACCACCGAAGGTGAACCCGGCGTTGAAATGGTCGGCAAAGTTGGTGACTTGGAGCCTGTAGTACTGGAACTTGTGCAAAGCAAGCAGCAGCGTTTGCTGTTTCGCGAACTGGTTGAGCGGTACCACTATCTTGGATACGCGGTGCCATTCGGGGCGCATTTGCGCTATTTTTTCTACTCCGATAACCGTGTGTTGGGGTGCATGCAGTTCTCCAGTCCGGCTTGGCGGATGGCGGCACGAGATCAATGGATCGGGTGGAGCGAACAGGAACGGCAGGAGAATTTGCAACGCGTAATAACCCAGAGCAGATTCTTGATTCTTCCCTGGATTCGCATTGCAAATCTGGCCAGTGTCGTTTTATCGCGGGCATTGCACAGGATAAGTCGGGACTGGGAAGTACTTTACGGTATTGAACCTTTATTGGTAGAAACACTGGTTGACGAGAGTCGCTACAGTGGGCATTGTTACAAGGCTTCCAACTGGGAGCGTTTAGGGCAAACAACCGGCCGTGGTCGCATGGATCGTGAACATAAGCTTGAGGGCGCTCAGCCCAAGGCAGTATGGATATATCCGTTAAAACATGATGCTGCGCTGCGGCTAAGGGGGCGGGCATGAGTGCTGTGGCGTTGGCGAATGAAGAGGTTTGACGTGGCATACGATGAATTGGGAGAAATAATCGACTTTCTACGCGATGCAAAAAGCAGCAAACTCAGTCATACTGATTTGGAAGCTGCTATCAATGAACGAGGTCGTGAACTTCTGCGTGTGTTATTCCAGTCGCATATCGACAGCCGTGGCCAAGGTGCGGCGGCAGGACTGGTGTGCGGTGCGGATGGGATAGAACGTAGCAAGCTACGCCTGCATGAACGAGGTCTTTCTACGATCTTCGGCGAAGTGCGCGTAAAACGGTTGGGCTACGCGGCGGAAGGTGTGAATAGCCTTCACCCTCTGGATGCAGAGCTCAATCTGCCGGTTGGTGAGTATTCGTTTGGTGTGCGCCGCATTGCTGCCGAACAGGCATCTCTTGTATCTTTCGATGACACCGTTCAGACTCTATTTGAGCGAACTGGCAAGGCCATGGGCAAACGACAGGTTGAGGAACTGGTATAGCTCTCGTCGGTCGATTTTAATGCATTTTATGAGCAGCGCAGTCCGGATGTTAGTCAATCCAGCGGTTCAATTCTAGCAATCAGCGCTGATGGCAAGGGTGTGGTCATGCTGCAGCGACACCTTCGGGAACAAACACGCAAAGCAGCTGAAAATCAGTCACACAAGCTCAATAATCGGCTAAGCAAGGGAGAAAAGAGTAACAGCAAACGTATGGCCACGGTGGCGGCGGTGTACACAGTGGAACCCTATATCCGAACCCCCGAGCAGATTGGACACAGCATGGCGCCAGTCTTTGAGCCTGCTCCAGCGCGACCGCCAGTCGAAAATAAACGGGTATGGGCCAGTCTGGAAAAATCACCAGATGAAGTGATTGAAGAAGCGTTTCTCGAAGGGCTACGTCGAGATCCTGAACGGCAGAAGACCTGGGTTGGGCTGGTGGATGGCAACGCAAAACCATTAAAGCTGCTCAAGTTACTTGCGAAAAAACATAAAGTTAAAGTGACCATCGTTATGGACATAATTCATGTTTCAGAATACTTGTGGAGCGCCTCCACAGTCTTTAATGAAGAGTCAAAATATGAGCGCGAAAAGTGGGTGAGCGAACGGTTGCAAAATTTTTTATACGGCAAAGCTGCACAAGTGGCTGCAGGTATGCGCCGCAGCGTTACAATGCGTAAGTTAACGATTAAGGAACGAGAACCGGTGGATGCGGCAGCGCGATATCTGCTCAATCACAAAGATTACATGCACTATGACCACTATTTGGCGACTGGATTGCCTATAGGCACAGGCGTAATCGAGGGTGCTTGCCGTCATCTGATTGTCGATCGTATGGATGGTGTCGCACGGTGGAGTCTGAAAGGCGCAGAGTCAGTTCTGCAACTGAGGGCGCTACGCTCCAGCGGCGATTTTGAGCAATACTGGAAGTTCCACTTTGAGCAGGAATACCAACGTAACTACGTTTCA
>CAIRBC010000028.1 GCA_903876685.1 uncultured Nitrosomonadales bacterium
AAATATGCCACACCTGATAATGAAACCGGCCATGCCCGTTTCCCTCTCCCCATCCCTCTCCCGCAAGCGGGCGAGGGAGCGTACGAATCGCTGCGCGAGTTTCACGTTAATTTACTCACTCATACGGGCACGCCGACGATGACATGGCTCGCCTTGAACAAGGCAACGACAGGAGAACCCGCTTGCAGACCAAGTTCGGCGATAGCCTGGTTGGTGACCATGGCATCCAGCTTTGCCCCCCCCGGCAAAGTGACAGTTACCTGGCCATTTACGGCACCCCGGGTTAGGCCACTGACGATACCTTGCAACTGGTTTCGGGCACTGAAGCGGTATTCCGGCGTACCCGCTTGCAAGATCACCCACGGTGCCTTGATCACGGCGACGGCATCACTGCCCACGACCAGGTTTAGCGACTTGAGACTGGCATCGGTGACGATAGCGACGATCTTGTCTCCGCCAGTGGTGGTAATTTCGAGTTCTGCATTGATGGGACCTGCCTTGAGTTGGGTGACACGTCCATTGAAAACATTTCTTGCACTGATTGCCATCGTAAAACTCCTTGTCGTAAATATACCGGATGTTTATGTTTCCCACCCGAACAGGTTGCTGCCATTGCAACTGCAAAGGCTAGCTGACGGACTGACAATAACCAGATCGCTGAGTTTTTACAACTATAGCGTCCAACCATCATTGGAAAGCCTGATATGACTTTAACAAAACCCAAATTGCTGGGCAAACTGTTGATTGAAACCGCACTTGGCGACTTTCTCGGCGATAAACGGATACGCCTGCTTGAAGCCATCGAGCGGCACGGTTCGATTTCTCAAGCAGCCAAAGTGGTACCCATTTCGTATAAGGCGGCCTGGGATGCCATCGACGCGATGAATAATATTGCGCCAGAGCCGATTGTGCTGCGTGCTGCAGGCGGTCAGCATGGCGGTGGCACGCAACTGACTGCCTTTGGTCGTCGGCTGATCGCCATTTACCGTGCACTGGAGTTGGAGCAACAGGCCGCACTCGAAAAATTAACGATCCATTTAAATAACATCACCGATCTCGATATTGCGGGATTTCGTCAAATGCTCAGGAGAATGTCCATGAAGACCAGCGCCCGCAATCAATTCGCCGGTTCCGTCACCGCCATCCGGGAAGGTATTGTCGACAGCGAAGTCACTATCCGCCTCAATCCTGAACTTGAATTGACGGCCATTGTCACCCGTGACTCTGCCGAAAACCTGAATCTGGCCGTCGGTAGCGATATAATGGCGTTTGTCAAGGCGTCCTCAATTCTATTAGTGATTGAAGATAAGGCGCGCATCTCTGCCCGCAACCGTTTTACCGGAAAAATCGTCAATATTCATCAAGGCTCAGTCAATGCCGAGGTAACACTCGAACTGGGTCGACATGCCCTTACCGCTGTGATAACGCTTGATAGCGTCAAGTCGATGGGGTTGACGGCGGGTCAATCCGTGACCGCAGTCTTCAAGGCTTCCAGTGTGTTTCTAGCTACAACAAATTGATTTTTTATAGTAAGGAGTTTGTGATGAAGTCTTTTAAGTTGTTTTCTACTCTGTGGACTGCACTGCTGGTCATAGCCAACCCGGCTCATGCCGATGAAATTTCAATCGCGGTGGCAGCCAATTTCACCGCACCCATGCAGGCTATCGCCGCTGATTTTGAAAAGGGCAGCGGTCACAAGCTTGCGCTTTCTTTTGGTTCTACGGGTAAGTTTTACGCACAAATCAAGAACGGTGCGCCGTTCGAACTATTATTGGCCGCCGATGATGAGACACCCGCCAGGCTGATCAAGGAAGGCAATGCGGTTGCTAACAGCCAATTCACCTATGCGATTGGCAAATTGGTACTCTGGTCAGCGAAGCCAGGACTGGTGGATGATAAAGGATCGGTACTCAAGAGAGCCGATATTAGCCACATCGCCTATTGCAATCCAAAGTTGGCGCCTTATGGTGCCGCCGCCGTCGAGGCGATGAAATCACTAGCTTTATTTGAAAGCCTTCAGGCAAAATTGGTAGAAGGAGAGAACATAACGCAGGCACACCAGTTTGTCGTTTCGGGAAATGCGGAAATCGGCTTCATCGCGCTGTCACAGGTGTACAAAAACGGCAAAGTAAACGAGGGTTCACTATGGATCGTGCCGTCCCAGCTATATTCGCCGATACGCCAGGATGTGGTGATTCTCGACAAGGGCAAGAGCCATGCGGCGGCGGCTGAACTGGCAAAATATCTTAAATCGGACAAGGCAAAGGCAGTGATCCGCTCCTATGGCTATGAATTATGAGTTTAATTGCTGATGACTGGTCGGCGATAAGCCTGTCACTGCAACTGGCAACCCTGACCATCCTGCTATTGTTGCTGATCGGAACGCCCATTGCCTGGTGGCTTGCCCGCACCCGCTCACGATGGAAGGGAGCGGTGGGTGCCGTGGTCGCGCTGCCGATTGTGCTGCCGCCCACCGTATTGGGTTTTTACCTGCTGATCACCCTGGGTCCCAATGGTCCCATCGGCAATCTGACCCAATCACTGGGACTCGGACTATTGCCCTTTACCTTTCCGGGACTCGTGATTGCTTCCGTGTGCTATTCACTGCCGTTTGTGGTACAGCCAGTACAAAACGCCTTCGAGGCAATCGGTGATGCGCCACTGGAAGCGGCAGCCACCCTGCGCGCTGGACCGTGGGATCGTTTCTTTTTTGTCGCACTGCCCCTGGCCAGACCCGGCTTGATCACCGGCACCATCCTGGGTTTCGCCCACACCATCGGCGAATTCGGCATGGTATTGATGATCGGCGGAAACATTCCCGACAAGACGCGAGTGGTCTCGATGCAGATTTACAACCATGTCGAAGCCTTTGAATATGCACAGGCTCATACCCTCGCCGGTGGCTTGCTGGTATTTTCCTTCTGCGTACTATGGGCACTTTATTCGTTGGGCGCAGGAAGAAAAATATGGAAATGAGCGACGGTATAGAGGCATCCTTCCAGGTTCGCTTCGGTGAATTTGCCTTGTCGGCAGAGCTTTGCCTACCCGGAAAAGGCGTGATTGCGCTGTTCGGCCCGTCAGGCTCGGGCAAGACCACACTGCTACGCTGTGTCGCCGGATTACAACGCGCCAGTGCTGGACGACTGGTTGTCAATGGCGACTGCTGGCAGGACGAGAGCAAAAAATTCTTTGTGCCCACACATCGCCGTCCCCTGGGTTATGTATTTCAGGAAGCAAACCTTTTCGCGCATCTGAACGTGCAGCACAACCTGGAATTCGGCATGAAGCGTGTCGCTGCCAGTGAACGGCGTGTCGTCTGGGAGCAAGCCCTAGAACTGCTGGGCATCGGTCACTTGTTGAACCGGCGTCCCACCACCCTCTCGGGTGGCGAACGTCAGCGTGTCGGCATTGCCAGAGCTTTGCTGACCAGTCCGCGCCTACTGTTGCTCGACGAACCGCTGGCCTCGCTCGATGTCGCTCGAAAAAAGGAAATCCTGCCTTACCTGGAGCGACTGCGTGACGAACTGTCGATCCCGATCCTTTATGTCAGTCATGCGCCCGATGAGGTCGCGCGTCTGGCCGACCACATCGTTGTCCTGGAGGAAGGCCGCATACTGGCTGATGGCTCTTTAGCCGAAACATTGACACGGCTTGATTTGCCGATCCGACTCGGTGATGAGGCGGGAGTCGTTGTTGAGGGCACGATTGCCGAACGGGATAGTGCTTGGCATCTGGCGCGGGTTGATTTTAGTGGTGGCGCACTCTGGGTACGTGATGGTGGTACCCCGGTCGGGCACAAGGTACGAGTCAGAATACTGGCTCGGGATGTCAGCATCGCCCCGACACGTTTTGACAGCAGTATTGCCAACACGCTTCCCGCCACGGTAGTCGATAACGGTGAAGACGATCACCCGGCCCTACTGCTGGTCCGCCTTCGAGTCGGCAGTGAATTTCTGATTGCACGACTAACGAAGCGTTCAGCATCCCATATCGGCCTGGTGCCGGGCATGCCCGTCTGGGTTCAGATCAAGGCTGTAGCCGTGCTTTAATAGTGACAACGGAAGTAGAATGCTGAACTGAGTGAGGAACAAAAATTTAGTGTCACAGGCGGATATTTAGCGTTACCATTAAAAATCAATTATAGTGAAGGAAAGACCTATATGACCTATCAAAAAATCTCATCCCTCTCTGGCAACGAAATTTTCTGTATGGGCTTAAAAGGATATGCTCCTTCGGGTATTGCTATAGGTAACAGCGTCCAATCCATGGGATTTCTCAGAGGGGTAAGATCGGCTTTCCGAGGCATATTGGGAGGCGAGGTATCGGATGCGACTGAATTGATATGGGAGGGTCGCGAAGCCGCTTTTAAACGCATGGTTGATGAGGCTCTGAAGTTAGGTGCACACGGCGTGGTTGGAGTGACTTCCGATTTACGAAGTTTGTCAGGGAATACCGAGTATTTGTTCGTAGGTTCTTGCGTCAAGGGAATCAATCAATCCAGACATTTCACGAGTGCAGGAGATGCGCAAGAGCTTTATTGCCACATGGATGCCGGCTATCAACCCTTACAGCATGTCTTTGGCAACGTTGCCTATGCGGTCGGTGTAGTGCAAGGTGTCTCTGGATTTTTC
>CAIRBC010000029.1 GCA_903876685.1 uncultured Nitrosomonadales bacterium
AGGATCAAGCCAAAACCCTTTTTGAAGGTAAACGTGGACCCAAGCCAAACGCTGAACACCGTGAGCCGGAATTATTATACAGTGAGATAGGCAAGCTGAAGATGGAGCTGGATTGGCTCAAAAAAAAGTCTGGGATTTGCCTATCATGATGAGGCAGGATTGGATAAACCTTGAGGAAGATATGCCAGTAACTCTACAGTGCCAGCTGACTGGAGTATCAAGAGCAACGGTTTACGCACATCAAAAACCCAGACCTGCAAATGAAAATGATATGTTAATCAGTCGTTTGATTGACGAAGAATATACCAGGCATCCATTTTATGGAACACGTAGAATGGTTGTATACCTCAAAACACTGGGTCATACCGTCAACCGTAAGCGGGTGCAGAGACTGATGCGTGCGATGGGTCTGGCAGGCATGGCTCCGGGGCCTAACACAAGTCGCCCGCATCCAGAGCATAAGGTTTATCCATACCTGCTGCGAGGAGTTCCCGTTATCAGGCCTAATCAGGTCTGGAGCACAGATATTACCTATATCCGGTTGGAGCATGGCTTCGTCTACCTGGTAGCGATAATTGACTGGTATTCTAGGCATGAACTCAGTTGGAGAGTTAGCAATACCATGGATTCGTCATTTTGTGTTGATTGCCTGGAAGAGGCTTTACGCAAGTATGGAAAACCAGAAATATTCAATAGCGATCAAGGCTCTCAGTTCACCAGTGAGGCATTTACCGGCGTATTGAAGCGTGAAGAGATTCAAATCAGCATGGATGGACGTGGACGAGCGTTTGATAATATATTTGTCGAGCGACTCTGGCGTAATGTTAAATATGAAAATGTGTACCTGAATGGCTATTCTAAAATGAATGAATTAAAAGAAGGGCTTAAAAAATATTTTAATTTTTACAACCTAGAACGTCCGCATCAATCGCTGGGAAATTTGACGCCAGATGTCGTGTATCGTACTGCAATAGGTGGAGGTGCCATGATCGTAGATAAATATCCGTCCGAAGATAATGCAAAAAAATCGGAAAACAAAGAAGCAAAAACAAAAGCGTCTACAAAAAACGAAGTAAACGTATCAACGGGGCAGCGCCGTCCAGCTGTGAACGTAGTTGAGGCCACATCTTAATCCAGATTAAATATTGTCTTGACTAAGGGGTCCACTTTAGCCATCCCGGATAAACCGGCGGGAAAACGCGGCAAAATCGCCAAATCGGACGCGCATAACCTGCTTGAGCGCTTACAAAAATACGAGGACTCGGTGTTTCTTCGCTAAAGACCCGCTTGTTCCATTCACCAACAATCGCGGAGAGCGGGATCTGAGAATGAGCAAAGTCAAACAGAAAGTGTCAGGCTGCTTCCGTTCCGTGGAATATGCCCACGCCTATTGCCGCATCACCAGTTACCTGCAAACCATGACCTACAAGGGTGTCAACCCCATGATCGTCATTCAAATGGCACTGGCAGGGGAGATAGGGGGCGAGTAGTTACCCTTTATGAAACTATAAGTTATTCTTTCACATTTTTATTGTTATAGTATAATTATTTCATTAAAGTAGGATCTACATAAGTAATTTATGTTTTATAGAGACGCTCAGTAGGAGTCAATTGTGACAATAAATAGAATGAAATTAAGAGATATATTTGACAATCTAGAACTATCTTGCGACAAATTTGAGCATTACTTTGGTTTATATGAGAGGCATCTAGGCAGATTCGTCGGAAAAAGTCCAATGATCTTGGAGATAGGAGTTCAATTCGGAGGCAGTGCTGAAATGTGGAATAAGTATTTTGGCAAAGGAACTTTTGTTTATGGGGTGGATATCTCGCCACAATGCAATGAAACAAACTATCTAAAATTACTAATCGGGGATCAAGGGTCGCAAGAGTTCTGGATGGAAAACTTTTCTGGAATGTATAAATATTTCGATATCATTATTGATGATGGAAGTCATAACAATCCAGATCAAATAACGACTCTTTTGAATTGCTATAATTTAATTAAAGATGATGGCGTCTACTGGTGCGAAGATACACATACCTCTTACTATTTTAATGTTCGCGTTTCAGATGGCGGGTGCAAAAATAAAGATAGCTTCACTGAATTTGCTAAAAATATAGTTGACGTATTAAGCAGTAATCATGCCAAAGAGGCAATAGGCGTTGGGCCATTCGATGGCCCTCGAGTACCACCAATCCTGGTTTCGCAATTTGATAACATACAGGGAATTCATTTCTATGATTCAGTCATAGTAATAGATAAGGGTCCTCGCCTGAAATTTAGTCGGATTATTCACAAGAAAAAGGTCTAGGGATATTTTATGCGAACGCTATATTCATTCGATATATTCGATACGTTAATCGCGCGCCGGTGTGTTGAACCAAAAAATATTTTTGCTGAAATTGAAAGAAAGGTAAGGCTATATGGCTTTGCTAAT
>CAIRBC010000030.1 GCA_903876685.1 uncultured Nitrosomonadales bacterium
TGTCAACGACGAGTTAAAAGTGCGCCTAGATGATGAATTCTGATGATTAGTGAAATTTTTACAGGTTATAAAGCTGGCGCAGTGGTGCTTGTTTGATTTTGAATTTACTGTTTGACGAACTGGAATTTTGGGCAGTAATGAAGTAAAAAGGAAGTTCGCCGAAGGAAAACAAGTGCGACAACGGCTACGAACTCCAATCCAGAACCGTTGACGCACCCGCACCCACAGGTGGGCACGTTCTAAGTATTTCACAGCCCCCCGTTTGTGTATAGCCCCATCGGCTTATTCAAAGCTGATGGATAAAAACGATTTTGATTCTGGTCGACGTTACCTGTGCGCGCGCTGCATGGCAGCGGTTCTTATCGGTACTTGTTGTGATCGAGGTAATCGATACTGCTTTGGCAATTGTTCAAAGATTTCCCGTCATGAGTCTCAAAAAGAATCAGGGAAACGCTATAGGCAAACCAAGAACGGTAAAGCCAAAGCAAATGAGCGTCAAGCTAGATTCCGAAGTCGGCAGAGACTCATAGAGGCGATGCAAAAGGATACCTCACAGCCCCTTCAACAAGAAGAGAAATCACCTCATCCGCAGCCATCACTTTCTGGTCAGGAAGAAATAGTAACGCATCATGGTGGCCCACCGCATCCCACGGATGTTCCAATTCCTCCTGTTCCAACGGTAAAGCCAATCATTGCCCACAAACCATTCTGTTGCCACTTCTGTGGTCGGTTGCTGAGTGAACGAGTGCGCATAAACAAGTTGACCCATCGGATACGTCATTCAATTCCGCTTTATACACAACATGACAGGAGAAAGAAGCATCATGACCATGCCCCCTAATATTGAAGCTGATATTTTACGGTATTACCTCGTTGAGAAATGGACTATTGGTACCATCGCTTGGCAGTTACACGTCCATCACCACAGCGTGGAACGTGTTCTGCGGCAACGTGGTCTGCCGCGCATATCAAAACTGCGGGAATCAATCATTGACGCCTATATCCCATTCATTTGCGAGACATTGACGAAATTCCCCACGTTGACAGCAAGCCGTCTTCATGAGATGTGCAGGGGACGTGGATTAACCTGCAGTCCGTCACACTTCAGGTATCTGGTCAGCCAGCACCGTCCTCGCCCAGCATCAGAAGCATTTTTAAGGCTTGTCACCCTGCCTGGTGAACAGATGCAGATTGATTGGGGGCACTTTGGTCATATAGAGATCGGCCGTGCAAAGCGCGCGCTGATGGCGTTTGTGATGGTTCTGTCGTGGTCAAGGCGAATCTTTCTGAAGTTTTTTCTGGACGCCAAGATGGAGAATTTTTTACGCGGTCATGTAGCGGCGTTTGAAGCATTTGGCGGGGTTCCCAGGGTTGGGCTGTATGATAATTTAAAGAGCGCAGTCCTGGAGCGTCAGGGTGACGCCATCCGCTTTCATCCTACGATACTTGATTTTGCCGGGCACTATCTGTACGAACCGCGCCCTGTCGCCGTGGCACGCGGCAATGAAAAAGGGAGAGTCGAAAGGTCAATTCGCTATATCCGCGAAAGCTTCTTTGCCGCGCGCAGCTATATTGATTTGGAAGATCTCAATAAACAGGCTGCCGCCTGGTGTTTGGGGCAGGCGGATGACCGGCTTTGCCCGGAAGACAAAATAATGACCGTCAGGCAGGCCTTTGCAAAGGAGCAACCAAAGCTGCTTGCATTGCCTGCAAACCCTTATGTAACGGACGAACATGTGACTGTTTCAATAGGCAAAACCCCATACGCACGGTTTGACCTGAACGACTATTCTGTACCGCACACCAATGTACGAAAAACGCTCACTATTATCGCTAATCCAGAACGTGTCAGAATTTTGGATGGCTCTGAAGTTGTTGCCTCGCATCAACGAAGTTACGACAAGGGCGCACAGATTGAAGATCCCACGCATATTAAAAAGCTCGTCGAACGTAAGGCACAGGCACATGAACAAAAAGGGATGAGCCGGTTGAAGCAAGAGGTGCCCGCAAGTGTCGATTTGTTGATTGGCGCAGCCGAACGCGGCGAAAGGCTTGGCGGGATCACCTCGGCGTTGTTGCGTCTGGTAGATCGATATGGCGCAACTGAGGTGCAAGCGGCAGTGATTACAGCACTTGCGCGGGGTGTACCGCATCCTCACGCAGTGCGTCTGGCACTTGAAGTGCAACGGGAACTAAAGGATCAACCGCCCCCGGTAGAAGTGTGTTTACCAAAGCATGTTGCAGAGCGGGATACGGTGATTACGCCGCATAAGCTGGCAAGCTACGACCAATTAACCAAAAAGGGTGGTGATAAAAATGACTGATCGATTGTTGCAACGCACAATGGATTTACGCCTGAACGGTATTGTGGCGCATTGGAGTGATGTGGCTACTGCAGAGTGGTTGCCCCAGTTGCTGGATTGGGAGGAAAGTGAGCGCACCTCGCGGAGCCTGGAGCGGCGACTTGCCTCCGCACACATTGGACGCTTCAAGTCTATCGCTGACTTTGACTGGCAGTGGCCAACAAAGTGTGACCGTGGCTCGGTAGAAGGATTGATGACATTGGATTTCGTGGCTGATGCGACGAATGTGGTGATGTGTGGGCCGAATGGAATTGGAAAAACAATGCTGGTCAAAAATATCACCCATCAGGCATTGATTCGCGGATATACGGCACGCTTCGCCACGGCAGGTGAACTGCTTGGGGAACTGGCGGCGTTGGATAGTGACATGGCATTGCGGCGGCGCCTGCGCCACTATGCCTCACCAGATTTGCTGGTCATCGATGAAATCGGATACTTATCCTATTCAAACCGCCATGCGGATTTGTTGTTCGAACTGGTGAGCCGACGCTACGAAAACAAAAGCACGATTATCACGACAAATAAGGCATTCAAGGAATGGTCAGATGTGTTCCCGAATGCGGCTTGCGTAGTATCGCTTGTGGATCGGTTGATCCATCATTCAGAGATCATTTCGCTTGATGGAGAGTCCTATCGCCTAAAGGAAGCGCAGGAACTTGCCGAGAAAAAGTCACGCAAATCAAGCAAGAAACCCGCAGGTTGAATCGAAAGGAAGAATATCGTGACCATGCGCGTGAACAGAATCGTTACACACTTACAACCTGGGGAAGCTTACACGCTGGTCGAATTTCTGGATCAATTACGTGAAATGCTGATGCAGACGTATGGAGAGGACATTGCAAGCATGCTGCAAGAAGCGTCACAACATGATTCGCCGGTTAAATATGGGAATGATGAGATGTTTTAGCGGCTGAAAAAATTGGTCGTATATAAAAGGGGGGCTTAGTTGCCCCCTTTTTTATGTGCGCTCGATAATTCCACAAAATACAACAGGGTTCATCAAGCACCTAGGTGTCTGACTGCATTATCTATGCGCATATTTAAGAAGTCATTTATGCGCAGTTTTAAACAGTCATCTTATTTGTGCAGCGTCTATAGGCAGTTATAGTCCAGCGTCAACA
>CAIRBC010000031.1 GCA_903876685.1 uncultured Nitrosomonadales bacterium
CGCCTGCGGCTACATCCTCGCAGGCTAAGCCCATCACGCAACCAACTCCACTCACCCGCCCACCTACGCGAGCAACGTTTATCCGCCCTTCTTACGCAGTGGGACAGTGTCCCCTCTAGCCCAAATCGGTATTGGCTAAGTGTAACAAGGGAGACGAATCATGGGATTGAGGGCCTATTTTCCTTGCATTATATAAACTAAACCGATGATGATCAGACCTATTACAATCAATACCGGGACGATGAAATTTACATCCCCCCCTTTAACGCTGATCTTAACATCTCCGGAACCCGTTTCAAAGTTTTGGTTTACGGAATAAATTTTCTTGGTGTGATCCAGTGTTTTAATTTGCTCCATTGTAACGACCATGTCGTGTTCAGCGATCCCGCTCTTAATGACACGCTTGTTTAGATCCATAGACAACTCAACTGCGTTATCATTGAGCTTAGTTTGAATCTCCAACTTTTTTTCGGGGGACAAACCCTCGAAATTGACAAATTGCGCTTGGAGGTTAGATGGATTTATCCGACGCAAAGACCTTTGATCTTCTGTGCTCATAGTCGCGAATAGTTGATTTTAATTGCTTGATGGAATCGCGCAAGCCGCTTAACACAAAAAACGCTAGGAAGCCAGCAAAGAAAATCGGAGCAAAACTGGGGCGAGCCCCCCCCAAAGTAGATTTTGCGACAATTATGAGGACGAGACAGACGACGGCTCCCCACCCGTAGTTCAATGCGATCTGAGCTTCCATTTTGGAAACACTCCTTTTAACGATTCGCAGTTGAGCAAGACCGCCTTTCCCCTCAATTCCCATCTCTGAATCCATTTCTTGATCAGGTCGAATGGATTCAAACTGCTGAACTACACGCCCCAAATCGCCAATGCCAAGAGATTGTATCTCAGTTCCAAAATGTAATTTCAGAGAATCGTTTAAAGCAGTGTCTACCAGAATCGATTTGAATTCTGGGAGAGCTAGATCCGATTCCGTGATTGAAGGTATCGAAACTATGAGCCGTTGATTTGCGACTAAATGAGCATCGCTAACTACTACCTTTGCTCCAAAGAAATTAATCTGGTAATGCAATAACACCTCGGCTTGCACTGCCCGCAATGCATTGTGCAAGGCAATCAAATCGCTTTGGACGTCACCGAATGATGACTCCAGGCGGCGCAATAGAATGTAGCGAATAACATTTTGAAGCGCATTAAGTTCTTCTGCTGAAAATACAGACGAGACAAACCAATCAAGGTCAAAGTTCTGAGTGATTATTGTGTTGCCTGCCTTTGCATAAAAGTCAGTTAAGACATTAGAGTCAATAGTGGCACCCTTACCTTGATCTTTGGGAGTGCTAAGAAAATAAGGCAAGTATATTCGCAACAATTGAAAATGCTCCGACCGTGACATGACTCGCGGAACGCCCGCAAGCACCCGTGCAGAGGTCTGAGGCGACATACTTGTCGATCGTTGCTTCCAACTCGGGTACGTCTTTTGAAGGTAATTGTAGGCTGCCAAGCCATGCTTTTCTCGATACCAAGACGCATAGCGTTGAAATTCCGGTGTAGAAAGAGCGAAGAACTTTGATAACACAAACGCTCCCGCACGATTCCGAGCTTCTTGTTTCAATCTGCCAACTTCTGATATAGGCTCAAAATAGTACGCCGGTTTGCTATTGTAGCTTTTTCGGTAAACCCTTCGTCGATAGTAGCTCATTTGGTGTTTTTATTTCCGCGCTTCCCACGGCGGTTTTGGATTTTCCAACGCCCAGAGACCAACAAGCTTTGCTTTCGCTTCAGTTTCAGCTTTTTTGAATTCGTCGAAGTGAATTTTAGACAAATAAACCCATGCGCCGCCACGAATCAGCATTTCACGATTGATCCAAATGCCGTCATTGTAAACTTGCGCAAGGTAGCGACCATATTTATCACGTCCAACTTCCTCTAGTGTGACGACACGTGTACCAATTAGGTCAACGAGCATTTGACGAGCCTCATGTCCGAACTCTTGAGCAAGTTCTGGAGCATCAATACCAGCGAATCTCACATTAATTTTTATCCCGTCTGCCCCAATCATTTCGCAAGTATCGCCGTCATGAACCCGTAGAATACGGAATCTGCCGGGAATTGACGTCACTATTTCTCCCGATGTTCGACTTGTCTGACTATCACTGTTTGTTTCAGTGAATTGAGGTTGTTGGTGAGGATATTCTTGCTTTCGTTTTTGGACTAAAACCCATACCGATAATGACGCAAATCCAAGCGTCAATAGCCATGTTTTTGAACTGGATGAAATGAACTTCACTATGCTTTCTTCTCGCGTCTGCAAATTCGAATCAATTGCGTCGAAACCGCGAAGCAATGTGCCAGTTTCAGCAATACTGCTGGTTGAGCAAACGTTTTTTCTTTAGCTGCGAAAGCGCCGTTAAAGTGAAAAAAACTGAGGAATACCAGGTTATTTCTTTGTGCCAAGATGCGGCTCGGACAATTTTTGACACAGATATTTGGCAGACTATCGACAGATTTAGCTTCGGTTTTGTGGACATCGCATGCGGCTGGAGACGCGGTACGGCCGGCTTCCCGTATCACAAGTGGACGCGCTGATCGTTACGTTTTTTGAGACAGTCTATTTTATGATAATTACGTGATGGAGGATGGCGGAGGATGGGGTCCGGCAAATTTTTGACAAAACGAATGACTCTTCAATTCGCTCTTCTTCAGGGACTCTCATGGCCGCTCAACCCAGCC
>CAIRBC010000032.1 GCA_903876685.1 uncultured Nitrosomonadales bacterium
CTTCCTTGACACAACTTGGCTCGGGCTTTGGCGGCTCACTGAGCGCTCATGGCACCCTGGCAGGCAGTCTGGACAAGCCTGATATTGAGCTGCAGCTAAAGGGCAGCAAGCTGTTTTTTCCTGGTGATTATCAGCTGGGCAGTATCAGTGCGGCCACGACGCTGAAGGCAGATGCCTTGCAGCTGAAAATAACTGCGGAAGACTATCATGCAGCATACCAATTGAAGCATCTACAGCTTGAAGGGCAAGGCAGCCTTAGCCAGCATGTGTTGAACCTGCAATTGAGTTTATACAATGACAGCCTATACTCGCTACGCCTCGAGGGGGGACTCAAGCCTGTCGCAAAGGAATGGCCGCTTTGGCTAGGTACCCTGAGCGAGTTGTCAGGCACAGGAGTGCTGCCTTGCAAGTTATTGGGAAATACACCTTTGACACTGGCGCGCAATCACCTGGCTATAGGTGCTGCAGATTTAGTAATAGCCGGCGGTCAGCTTCACCTGGATAGTGCTTCCTGGACGCCGCAAACCTGGTTCAGTCGGGGTCATTTCACCGGCATCGGTCTGCGCGCAGGAAGTATAGCCGCTTTGGACTCCAATCCTTCAGCCACTCAGAAATCCTTGCGCCTGGGTGGCGAATGGGAAATTAACTCTGCTGCGCAATTGACAGGCCAGTTGCGTGTGGCACGCGAAAGCGGTGATTGGGTGCTGCCCGGTGATCCACCCTTGCCGCTCGGACTACAAACCCTGCAATTCACGGCACATGCCGCTGATGCCCGTCTCTCGGCGGAACTGACGGCCATGGGCAAGCGTTTCGGTGACTGGCATGCCACTGTAATGCTGCCGTTTACCCAAACCCGTAACGGCTGGCGCTTACAGAATAATGCCCCGCTGGACGGGCAGCTGCGCATCAATGTGGCGGATCTTTCATGGCTGGCTCCCGCCTTTAGTGAAAACCTGAGAAGTGAGGGTAAGCTGATTCTGCAGGCGGATATAGCCGGAACTCTGAAGGCTCCCCGACTGCAAGGTCAGCTGCAGGGTGAAGATCTGGCGTTGTCCTTTCTGGATCAGGGGCTACGATTGCAGCAAGGCCAGTTGGTAGCGCGCATCGATCAGGATTCACTGCACCTGGATACGCTGAGTTTTATTGCGCCACGTGAGCCGGTGCCTCACGACCCGTTACTGATCGGCTTGAACTTGTCGCAGACGCCTGGCAAACTCAGCGCTACCGGTACCCTGGCGTTTAATGGTGAAACCGGCGATCTTAAAATTAGTGCCAGTCTGTTGCCACTGGCGCAGCGTAAAGACCGCTGGATCATCGCCTCCGGTGAAGGTCAGTGCAAACTCAACAAAAATACCGTGATGCTGAGCGGTAAAATTACCGCAGACGCCGGATTAATTAGCCAACCCGTTTCCCGCAGGCCGCAATTGTCAGAGGATATCGTGCTGGCAGGAGTAACCCCCGTGCCTCATAAAGGGCCGGAATTATCGGTTGATGCAGCGCTTGAACTGGGAGAGCATTTTTATTTGCGTGCCTCCGGGTTGGAAGCCAGATTGGCCGGCCAATTAAGCGTTAGCCAGGCGCCATTTCAGCCGTTACGTATCATTGGCACCATCGCAGCCAGTGATGCCATTTTTGAAGCCTATGGTCAAAAATTGACGGTAGAGCGGGGACTGGTGAACTTTCAGGGATCGCTCTACGATCCGGGGTTAAACATTCTTGCGCGACGCAAGGGGCTTTCCGTCGAAGCGGGCGTTGAAGTGACTGGATCCTCGCGCCACCCGCTGGTACGTCTGGTCTCCACGCCGCTAGTACCTGATACTGAAAAATTGTCCTGGATCGTGCTAGGGCGTCCACCGGATGCAACAGGGACCGATTCCTCGCTGCTACTGGCTGCAGCTGGAACCATCCTGGGGGGAGGATCGGGCGGCATGCTCAACAAAATAAAACAAACCATCGGTGTCGATGAATTATCTTTGCACAAGGGTGAGAGTGCCAGTGTGACCCAGGCGAGTAATGAAAGTGCACTTGCTACCCAAATCATCACAGTAGGCAAGCGTCTTTCGTCGCGTGTTTTTCTCAGCTATGAACGGGGTGTGACTGCTGTAGCTGGCGTAACCAAACTGAGCTATACCCTGACACCCAGGATCAATATTGTCACCCAGGCAGGGTTGGATAATGCAATTGACGTGTTTTATACGTTCAGTTTTGACTGACCCCCTTCATTTTTTAATCAAAAAGTTTGATGAGTTAGTCCGAGTTTTGTAAAATAGCCAACGGTTGATTGAAATTCCAGTGTGTCAAATTAAAATTTTAGTTTGGAATTGATGATTGATGATTGACTGTGGCTATTGATCCGATAGATACTACCATCGGTGCAATTGAATGTACTTATGAAAATCAATAATTGACGAGGTATTTATGACATTTGAACTGGATTTTTCAACACTGAATCTGCAGGATGCACTCGATGTGGCTGTGCTGATTGAAAAAGAAGCAGAAGAGCGTTATGTTTTATTTGCAGCCCAACTTGGAAAACGTTACCGTGGAGATGCTGCCGATTTCTTTATCATGATGGCTCGTAATGAACAGTTACACGGGGCTGAAATTGCCGAGAAGCGTCGAGCGCTGTTTGGTGATGCGCCTTCACGCATCACTGAAACCATGATTGGCTATGATATTGAGGCACCTGAAATTGAAAAGCCCAGACGCTACATGTCTGTCAGGCATGCTTTGGAAGTCGCAATGGAATCGGAAATCAAAGCCTTTGAATTTTATGATCAGGCTTTAGCTAGTGGCGTCCAGGATGATTCGGTGCGTAAGTTATTAGCGGAACTCAGAGACGAAGAAGTTGAACATCAGCGACTCCTGAACGAACAAAAGGCGAAGTATCCCGATAGCATGGAACCGGATCTGGAGCCTGAGGAAGACGACATACCTTCGCTGTAAACACCGCGGGCGACCCGTAAACGGTGTCGGCAAGTCAGGGAACAGCCCACGGCTTTTGTTTTACGATGGTTTTGGCAGCTAAACAATAAAACCGTGGCCTGACCCTGTTACACTACGGTTTTTTTGATGGTTTCCATGACACTAGACTCCCCTCAGACCATCCGTCTGGCCGATTACACGGCACCCGCTTTTTTGATTGACACGGTCGATCTGGACTTTAATTTTTTGAGCACTGAAACTCTGGTTAGCGCCAGGCTTTCGGTGCGTCGCAATCCTGTAACCCCTGCAACCCCGCTGTTGCTCGACGGTGAGGCGCTGGAATTGCTCAGCATTCGTCTCGATGGCGTTGAACTGGGAATAGATCGCTATCGACTGAGTGCGCACCAACTACAATTGGAAGTTGTGCCCGATCAGTTCACGCTTGAAACGGTAGTGCGTATCCATCCTGATCTTAATACTTGCCTTTCCGGACTATATCGATCGGCAAATGGCTATTTCACCCAGTGCGAGGCGCAGGGCTTTCGCCGAATTACCTGGTTCATGGATCGTCCGGATGTAATGTCGCGCTATACGGTCACCATACACGCCGATCAGGCGACCTTGCCGCACCTGCTGTCCAACGGCAATCCGGAAGCCAGCGGCACTGAGGCCGGTTCTCGCCACTGGGTCAGGTGGCAAGACCCCTTTCCCAAACCTTGTTATTTGTTCGCGCTGGTGGCGGCTGATCTGGAGGTATTGCAAGAGAGTTACCTCACCGCATCCGGCCGTAATGTTCAGTTAGCGATTTATGTCGAAAAGGGCAAGTTGCTGCAGTGCACACATGCGATGGCAGCCCTTAAAAAATCAATGCGCTGGGATGAGCAGACTTTTGGTCTGGAATACGATCTGAATCATTACCTGATCGTCGCCGTCAGTGACTTCAACATGGGAGCGATGGAAAACAAGGGCTTGAACATTTTCAATACCAAATACATCTTGGCTCAATCCGAGATTGCCACCGATGACGATTTTGAAAATATCGACCGGGTGGTTGCGCATGAATATTTTCATAACTGGACTGGCAATCGTGTGACCTGTCGTGATTGGTTTCAATTGTCGCTCAAGGAAGGTCTGACCGTTTTTCGAGATCAGGAATTTGGCGCCGATCTGCATAATCGTTCTGTGGCACGCATCCGTGAGGTTCGTGGTTTGCGTGCTTCCCAGTTTCCCGAAGACAGCGGTCCAATGGCGCATCCGGTCAGGCCTGCGTCCTATATCGAGATCAACAATTTTTATACGGCGACGGTCTATCAGAAAGGTGCCGAGGTAGTCCGCATGATTCAGACCCTGATTGGCAAAGCCGCCTTCAGGCGCGGGATGGATCTGTACTTTCAGCGGCATGATGGCGCTGCCGTGACCTGCGATGATTTCGTCGCCGCAATGGCCGATGCCTCAGGTGCTGATTTCAGCCAGTTCATGCAATGGTACGAACAGGCAGGAACGCCGCATGTCCAGGCAAGTGGGCATTATGATGCACAGCAACAGCGCTATATTTTGAACTTGAGCCAATCCTGTGCGCCCGGTCGTCCGTTCCATATGCCAGTCGGCATCGGCCTGGTTGATCCGGACGGGCGGGATATGCCGCTGCTGGGGGTGGAATCAGGCGTGCTGTCCTTTACCGCTGAAACGCAACAATTTATCTTCGAAGGCATAACCTCGACACCGGTGCTTTCCCTGCTGCGCAATTTTTCAGCACCGGTCAAAATAGACTTTGCTTATACCGACGCAGAACTGGCTCACCTGATGGCGCATGATTCTGACCCCTTCAACCGCTGGGAGGCGGGGCAACGCTTGGCTACACGTTTGATTCTAGCCGCGACCCAGATGATCAGGGCTGGCGAGTCGCCAATCTTTCCAGAGAGCTTTGTTACGGCTGCAGCACGGGTACTGGAAAGTGCTGAGACGGAGCCTGCTTTCGCTGCCGAGGCACTGTTGTTGCCTGGTGAAATAACGCTTGCCGAACAATTGGAGCTGGTTGAGCCAGATGCATTGCACGCCGCCCGTAACGGCTTGCGACGCTTTTTGGCTGAAAAATTGAGTGTAGAATTTCTGGCTTGTTATCAGCGTCTGGCACCAGACAGCGATTACCGTCCCGAGCCTGAAGAGGTCGGTCGGCGCGCGTTGCGCAACCTGTGCCTGGGCTACCTGTGCGAAGTTGAAAGCAATGTTTCACTGGCGCAGGCACAGTTTGCTTCCGCCAATAACATGACCGATCAATACGCCAGCCTGGCAGTTTTGGCGCAACGTGAAGGCAAGTTGCGAGAGTCGGCGCTGGATGCTTTTTATCAGCGCTGGCAGGGTGAGGCACTGGTGGTGGATAAGTGGTTACAGGTACAAGCGGCTAGCCGCAGTCCTGATACCCTGAGTGTGGTAAGCCGACTGGTGGATCACCCCGCTTTCGACTTGCACAACCCCAATAAAGTCTATGCCTTATTGCGGTCTTTCGGCAACAATCAGCTGCGCTTTAATGCCGCCGACGGCAGTGGCTATCGATTTCTCGCCCTGCAGACAGGCAAGCTTGATGCCATTAACCCGCAAGTCGCCTCACGTCTGGCGCGCTGCTTCGATCGCTGGAGAAAGTTTGATGCAGGTCGCCAGGCACATGCTCGAACTGCACTGGAAAGCTTGCGAAATCATCCGGGTCTTTCCCGGGATGTCTATGAAATAATAGAAAAGTCCCTAGGAAAAGACCAGTAAAAATTTTTAGAGAAAAATATGTTTAGTCAAGAAACCTTTGATTTTCTGGTTGAGCTGACCAACAACAATAGTCGTGCCTGGTTTGAATTGCACAAGCCACGCTATGAAGTTTTAGTTCGCGAACCTGCCTTGAATTTCATCGAGGCAATGGTGCCTGCCTTAAACACCTTTGCCCCTGCCTTTCGAGCCGAGCCGCGCAAGATTGGCGGGTCACTGATGCGCGTATATCGCGATACGCGCTTTTCGCGGGATAAAACTCCCTTTAAAACCAATATTGGCATTCAGTTTCGTCATCAACTGGGTAAAGATATTCATGCGCCGGGGTTTTATGTGCATATTTCGCCAGAAGAATGTTTTTTCGCGGTCGGTTGCTGGCATCCAGATGCAGATGCGCTGGGTAAAATGCGTGAGCTGATCGCTAGCAAACCTGAGCAATGGTTTTCGGTGCGTGATGAGCAGAAATTTCTTGCGCAATGGACTCTCGCAGGCGATAGTCTGTTACGACCACCCCGCGGTTATGCTGAAAATCATCCGGCGATCACCGATATTAAACGTAAAGATTTCATCGCCATCGCGCCATTAACCAGAAGCGAGGTCACCGGGACTGGTTTAGTCAAACTGGCAGAGCAACAATTTTCTTTATCAGTGCCATTCATGAAGTTTTTATGCGAAGCGATTGAAATTCCCTACTAAGCTGCCTTGCAATTGCAGCTATCCCTGAGGATGAAAAATACTTCTTTCTAACGGACATGGCAATGATGCCACCCCTTGTAATGAAACCGCCATGTCCGTTTCCCTGATGAACCCACTAGCCACTCCACTAGCTTGCCAAAAGACAGCAACCAAGTGGCTGCTTATCACCCCATCCCTACCCATGAACCTCCATTTCGTAGGGTGCGCTTGCGCACCAATTTCATCGACCCTAGCCATTAACC
>CAIRBC010000033.1 GCA_903876685.1 uncultured Nitrosomonadales bacterium
AATTCTATGGCACTACAGCGACACTTTTAAAGTACGTCAAAATATATAATCGTTAATATTCATATGGTTGAAAATTTCACCTGATTAAATTGGATTTGAAATAAACAGTATTACTGTTTTTGGTGTTAAAGTCCGGTTAATAACTTGGTCGCATTGTCAATAGGAGACCTGAAATAAATGCTCTCCATTTTTATGCTTCATGTCACTATATTGGTTGCCTATATTTTTAGCTATCTTAACGTGAAACTCGCGCAGCGATCGTCTTCTCCCTCCCCCGCTTGCGGGAGAGGGATGGGGAGAGGGAAACGGGCATGATGGGTTTCATCATCAGGGGTGGCAATTTGCCATGCCCGTTAGTTAAAGCAAAAGCGTCCTCTCCGCTGGATGGGCTCGATGGGTGGTTGTAAAAACCAACAACCACCCACAAGCCCTGAGCGTATTGTCATTTTTGTTGCAATAAAGAGTAAGCTTCGCCAGGCTGCATAAAGCCGTAGCCTGCCCTTGACAGCAACAAATGGACTCTATTTTAAAATTGGCTTTCTTGGCGACACAAGCCAAATAACATAGAACAGTTTTTGTTTTATTGCATCATCTAGCATCAAACCCGTTGTAGTAATATGCGAGTAGAATATCGGTGACATTTAGTGCTCCTTCCGTGCTCCACTTGCTTGGGCGTGATATAACGAAACCCGGTAAGAATAGTCGTTGCCTGACCATGCCGCGTCTTCCACACAAAGTTGCTATCATTGCCACAACATCTACAAGGAAATGATTTTTTTGTTGCGCTATTTTGTACTCGCCAAAACCAACGAGGACTTTCTGAAAAAATCCTCCAAGCAACTGTGTTAACAGTATTAATAATGCTTTCATAAACGATAAAAAATCACACTGCTTCAAATTGACTCTGAATAGACAGTCAAATTCAATCGTGATATCTTTCTCCTGTGGGGTCGTTCCCATCTTGCCCTACTTTCTGGCTTTCGTTTCCGCTAAAAACTAAATTCCATACTGGAGGGAAATTATCCTATATTTCTAAAGTATCCTAAAGTCTACGATAGCAAATGATTGCAAGATATTTATGGACAACTGCCACAGCAAGTGGCGGCTGAGGCGGGTTATCCGTCATCCGTTGTCGCATTCCTCCTTTACAATTTGTCCATAGGTTAAAGGAGCGGCAAATGACTAAAGCTAAAGTACTCAGTGGCAAATATGTGCGTACCCCGACAATCTACGACGATTATCGGGATATAGCGCAATGTTGGATGCTACAAATTTTAATTAAACTCGGCGTACACAGTGTGCTGTTCTATGGACATCGATGCATGGACGGCGATGTGCTGTTTGAGCTTGGGTTGGGGCACTTGTTGGAAATGGATGAGTTTAATGGGAACGAGGCAAAGGCAGCGTTACAAAAACAGTACGACGATTTGTCAGCTTCACCCCTGCCTGTAATTCCCTCTAAAACGCAACTGGCTAAAAACATCGCCTGGATAGCAAAGAAAGTTGGGCTGAACGAAACCGAACAAGACATACTGCATTTCCGGGTTATTGTATCTCGGCATCTTGCATTAAAAACCTGTATCGATAATATCGCAAACGGGCTAGATCTACTGATGACATCTCATGTGCTTGGGCGTTTGCTGGGTCATAATGCCGCTGACGTTGAACGTGCATTAAATTCGGGAGGGCGATTGATTCGAACCGGGCTGATATATTTTTCTTCTGATATGGAAGACTTTACGAAAAAAATGACGCTCTTGCCTGGCTTTGCCGATAATTTATTTGTTAAACATGAAAATCTATATTCATTGTTTGAGAATAATTTTTCGCAAGCAGCACCCTCCAGATTGACTGCGGCTGACTACTCTCATCTAGTGGAGGATATTGCGCTGTTAAAAAACTATTTGACCGATGCTTTGGAAATTAAGCGCAAGGGAGTCAATGTTTTGATTTATGGGACACCAGGTAGCGGGAAAACAGAATTTGTTAAAATGCTTAGTGAAGAAATAGGGCATCCGTTATTTGAGGTTGTTTCCGAAAATGCTGCGGGTGGGCCGGTATGCCGCGCCAATCGCTTCCGTTCATTCCGCTTGTCACAGCATATATTGGACTGTAATCAAGCGAAGCCGTTGATTCTGTTTGACGAAATTGAAGACGTATTCAAAGTAAGTGACGGCGACGATGAAGAAACTAACCATGGCAAAACTATCGGCATGAAAGCCTGGATTAACAAGTTGCTTGAGGGCAATCAGATCCCTTCATTCTGGCTATCCAATAACCTGCGTTGTCTGGATAAGGCATTCATCCGCAGATTCGATTATGTTATCGAAATGAACACACCGCCACGCAGTGTACGCTCAAAAATTCTTGATCAATACTTGGGCGGGATTGAAGTCAGCTCATCCTGGAAAGCCAATATGGCGGAACATGAATATCTGAATCCCGCTGTGATAGAGAGAGCCGCTAAAGTGATTGAAATCGCCAAACAACGGATGCCGGAAATACAACCTGAAAAAGCGTTGGAGCGGACATTGGGCAATACACTGGAAGCCATGGGGTTGCCCAGGTCACCTCGTCATTCAGTATCAAACGTCACACACTACCGGTTGGATATATTGAATACAGATTGCAACATTAAAGAATTATCTGAGGGATTGCGTTTGCATGGGGAAGGGCGGTTGTGTCTGTACGGACCGCCGGGTACCGGGAAAAGTGCCTTTGGCAAGTATCTGGCAGAAGCGCTGGATCGCCCGTTGATACTGCGGCGCGCCTCGGACATATTGAGTCCTTATCTAGGGCTTACCGAACGTAACATGGCGGATATGTTCATCGAAGCTGCGCAGGAAAATGCGGTACTGCTGCTGGATGAGGCAGACAGCTTTCTGCGTGACCGCAACGGTGCTACGCGTAACTGGGAAGTCAGCGAAGTAAACGAGATGCTGACTCAGATGGAATCATTCAACGGGATCTTTATCGCCGCCACAAATCTGATGTCTACCCTTGATGCTGCGGCATTGCGTCGCTTTGATATGAAGGTAAAATTTGATTATCTAAAGCCGGAGCAGGCATGGCAAATGTTTCAGGACTTTACCACTAAACATCAGTTGGTGGCGACTGAGGAAAATAGGGCGCAATTATGCAAGGAGCATCTGCTGACTCCGGGTGATTTTGCCAATGTAGAAAGGCAATCGCGTCTATCCAGTATTAAATCTGCGCAGAACCTGATAGAAAAACTGAAGGCCGAGTGTCGTGTCAAGCCAGAAGGTACAAAACAGGCGATTGGGTTTTGAACGAACTGATTATAGAATGTTTATGGGAGAGATAGCAATGAACCAAGGAAAGACCAAGCTGGCTTATATTAATCGAAGCATTGAACAGGTTGAGTATTCCGGCAATTCCGAAGAGGGCTTGCGGATAAGACTGGGAGAAAATGATTTTCTGGTGTTGATGCCTGAACATATACACCAGATACTGACCGGAATGGCGAAATACAATCCACTGCTTGAAGATTCCCCCCTTGTGAAAGGATTGTCACCAGATTGGCGAATTGAGCAGTGGATTGAAAAAGAATCCCAATCATTATTCGGTCGCAAAATGACCGGCAATGCAGCATTGCTTATCCATAGTGTATTCGGTGCTGAGGGCATACTATCCTTTGACTTTGATTTCGATGGAAGTTTTATCGTCGATGATTTTCCTCACGCCGATCCCTTTACGGCCGTGAAGGAATGTGAGGGCAGGATTTGCATTTTTCGTGAAAAGGGGATTTATTTACGCGGAAGGCTTGCGCAAGTTACTTGTAAGGGTCAGTACGTGTCCATTATTTTTGATTCCATTGATACTCCGGTTTTTTGTTCTGGTTTTAATCGAATTAATGTGGGCTCTACCTTCGAGTATTTGTCGCTTTACCGGGGGTATCTTTCTGCCTCGATGGTAAGTTGGATGATTGTTACCGGCAAGCATCTTATTGAGAGTCTGACAGAATTTTTATCCAAACACACTGACTCGCGTGATTTCTTCAAAGAGTTTAGGAAAATTTTAGCCGATGAATAATCCGGTGACTGGATGGGGTTCAACCGCAGCTGCAGACTGATTCCTGATTTGTACAGCACTAACCCCAAGTTGCGCAATCATGGCTGTCTGCTCGCTCAATAATTTCATCGCGTTCGAAATCCCAAATCCTTTACTTTCAGATCCTCAATTTGCATTTCGTTATCGGTGATCAACTTGTCCCGCTGCACCATCGCCGCCAACCAAGCAGGCAATGCCAATTACAATTCTGCTACCGAGGAAACACTGAGTTTTAGCGTTGCAGCACAAGGCACAGTGTTCCCGCCGGGAGTTGTCAACGACGAGTTAAAAGTGCGCCTAGATGATGAATTCTGATGATTAGTGAAATTTTTACAGGTTATAAAGCT
>CAIRBC010000034.1 GCA_903876685.1 uncultured Nitrosomonadales bacterium
GGTGCGCAAGCGCACCCTACTTGCTGAGCGTAATTGGATTGGTGGGCTGTGTGCCCGTTAATCTTAACGTGAAACTCGCGCAGCGATCGTCTTCTCCCTCGCCCGCTTGCGGGAGATGGATGGGGAGAGGGAAACGGGCATGATGGGTTTCATCATCAGGGGTAGCAATTTGCCATGCCCGTTAGAACCACACGCTGATATTTGCATTAATCCCTTTGGTGTCTTTGCCGTGCAAATAACTCACTCCGGCGCGCATGAAAGTATGGGTAGAGAAAGCGCTCTTGTTGGTGCCAATCGAGATGCCTACTTCTTGAGTATTGTCGATATAAAGTTGGGTTCCCGTGTAGCGCGTGTCTACCACCATATATTCCACAGATAGATTGCCACCGTCCCAGTTAACTGGTTGTGAGAGCATTAGTCCATTGCGCAGCGCGGTGACGGTAATATCAGGGTCAAAGGAATAGTCGCCTTTTTTAAGTTTCATGGACTTGTTATAACTCAGCATATTTCCCATCGAAATATCAAAATCTTCCAGGCGCCAGATATAGGTGCTGGTGGTAGATAAGGTGTACAAACCGGCAAGGGTCGCCATATCCAGAGAGCCTACCCCGGATACTTTAGCGCCCGGAGTCAATGTCCAGTTATCATTGATAGGCAGGCGGTATGCGGCTCCCAGAGAACCCTGATAGGACTTCGCACCGTTGGTATCAATTTCGGAAATGGGCAGGCTGATAACAAATTGCCGACGCGGATCCATGTCGTTGCGAATCGTGTAGGACAGCGGCAGCGTAATTATTTTGGTCATGTTATCCAGGCTGTTCAGTGAGCCATATTGTAAGGATACTCCCGCCAGGTTGGGCGTCACATTATCGTTTCTGGCGGCAAGCGCGAGGCTGGCTGGACTAGCAATATGGGTAGCCGTATCACTGAAGTTCTGATTAAAATCACTGGCCACTACATTGGGCAATATTCCGGCAGCCCCGGCGATCGGGCTGATGGGCGAGTGAGTTGCCTGATAGTTCATGATTCGGCCGATGATGTCAGTATTCTTCAAGTAATCGATAAGCAACTGTTTACTGGCATCGCGCGTCGCTCCGGTAAACGACTGAGTTACGCCCAATGCGGGAATAACCATATTTAATTGAGTGCCTATGTTCGGGAAGTTAAGCGTCATCGCTAGCGAATTAAAATTGGCATTGATAAAGGCAATTTTAGTATCGGTATAGTTATTACCCAGTGACTCCAGACCGCTGGTCGAAAGTTTGTCATACAAGGCTTGCGCTGAACTGGCGGAGGCGGTGCTGCAAGGTGAGCCGGCTACATCCAGGGATAAGGCAAAGTTACCGGCTGGGACAATACAGGCAGCATAAGTGGCAGTAAAAGGTAATACAGCTACTGCAACTGCACAAAAACGCATCTTAAATTTGTTAGTCATAAAATAGTCCCAACCATTAGTCATCAAAAAACACCCTTCAAGCTCTTTATGTCGCTGTAAATGAAGAATATCATAAAGCTCATCAAGTCGGTTTCATGATTTGGAAATATTGTTGCCTGAGTGATACCACCGTAGCCCGGAAGCAGACCGCAGGCCAGCATCCGGGAAAATTCGGATCGTGTGTAATTTTCCAGGTTGCATGGAGTGATAACCCCGGATTTCATTTCATTCCATCCGGGCTAAGCTCGCTTTGCTTAAGCGCTTTGCAGGGATGATTGATTCGGTGATAATGCACGCATGAAAAAATTCAATGCCGCTTTAGATGTTCTGGAGCTTAGATGACGATACAGCGACGCAAATTGCCGATTGGTATTCAGACCTTCTGTAAAATTCGTGAGGGTGACTATTACTATGTAGACAAAACACCTATGGCATGGACGCTGGCTCAGGAGTCTGGTTATTATTTTCTCTCGCGCCCGCGTCGCTTCGGCAAGAGCCTGTTCATCGATACCTTGGCGGAATTGTTTGCAGGGAACGAAGAACCTTTTAAAGGATTGTTTATACATCCGCACTGGGACTGGTCAGTGCATCACCCGATCATCCGCATTAGTTTTTCCGATGGGGTATTGAAAAGCAGGGCAGAACTGGATGAGAAAATTCAGGAGTGTCTGCAGGTCAATCAGCAAAGGTTGGGGGTAAGTTGCCTTCATCATAGTCTATCAGGTCAGTTTGCTGAGATGATACAGCGTGCATGTGAAAAATTTGGTCAGCGCGTCGTGATTCTGATTGATGAATATGACAAGCCGATTCTGGATAATATTACCGATCGGGCAGTCGCCATTGCAATGCGCGAAGGGCTGAAGAATTTTTACTCGGTGATCAAGGGTGCGGATGCTCAGTTGCGTTTTGTCTTCCTGACGGGGGTTTCAAAATTCAGTAAAGTCAGTCTGTTTTCCGGGCTGAATAATCTAACGGGCATGGCAAATTGCCACCCCTGATGATGAAACCCATCATGCCCGTTTCCCTCTCCCCATCCCTCTCCCGCAAGCGGGCGAGGGAGAAGACGATCGCTGCGCGAGTTTCACGTTAAATGACATCACCATCGATGCTGCATATTCTGCGCTGTGTGGTTATTCCGATACCGATGTAGA
>CAIRBC010000035.1 GCA_903876685.1 uncultured Nitrosomonadales bacterium
GGTGCGCAAGCGCACCCTACGGTATGGTTCATAGGGCACAATTCGGTCGAAAATTTCGACTGGGGTCTCTCCCGCAAGCGGGCGAGGGAGCGTACGAATCGCTACGCTAGTTTCACGTTAAGGCCACTGCTCATTCCGTTATGCTGACCGTACTGACCTATACCATCGGCGGTGCAGGTATTCTGGTTGAATGGAAAAGCTATCTGCTTCATTGTGGACAAGCCTTCCGCCGCTGGTCGGCCGCCGGGGCGATCCTTTGGGCCACCCAATATATGTTGCTCGGGGCAACCACGGCAGCCCTGACTATGGGCAGCACAGCCTTGCGCACGTTATTTTCCGGCTGGCAGGAGCAATATCGATACAGGCACCTTGCGGCAGTTGGCTTTGTGCTGTTATTCGCGGTACTGACCGTAGTAACCTGGCAGGGGTTGGTGTCGCTGCTGCCAGGATTCGCCGTTATCAATACCACACTGGCGTTGTTCTATCTGGACAACCGGAACATGCGCGTCGCCTGTTTAGGCTCATCCGCCGCATGGATCGCAAATGATCTCTGTTGGCAAGCCTGGCCTGCGCTCATTGCGGAGAGCGTGGCAGTGTTTCTGAATCTGCGGACGATCAGGCAGATGGGTAAAGGATAGAAATTCGACAAGCACTTCTTGAAGAATGCCTGATCACGCTTTTTTCATCAAGGCCAATTATGGGTAAAGTTCTGGGAATATCCCCGAGTTAATCGCAATGGTGCACAAAATGCCGGTGACCAAACGGGCGGGATAAGTTGCCGTCTTGTATGAAATAGGCAGGAATAATCAAGTCGGGTTACCCCTCCGGGGACAAGAGTGATAGAGTAACCCGACTACACGACTACAGCTTGATGTTCAGCATCGCTCCCAACGTATTGATCCGGTAGTCCAGCGGCCCCGAATCAAGCAGCAAGGTGCCGCTATCGATGCCTGAGATGACATTCTTGAGCTGGTTATCATAATGCCAGTCGCGAATTTTCATCTGATCATAACGATACATCAGTCGAAGCGTCGTTATCTTGCTAACCGGCACGACCAGATTCAACACCACGGTATTTTGCACCGTCGTCATATCCGGCAAGGCGCTGCCGGCAACAAGGGCAATCGCATCATTATTCACCTGGTTCGCATTGAAGGCCTGTGTACCAAAGTTATAAGCGATATGCGTCTTGCTCTTTGCATAGGTATAATCCACTCCCAGACGTGCTACACCAAAATCATTCTGCAAGCCCAAACCCAACACGTCATTACGATCAGTGGTGCTGGAAGTCCAGGCAGAAGTGCTGGGACGTGCGCCCGTCACACCGGTAGCCGGATCTCCAGAGGTATCCGCGCAATTAACCGCCGAATAGACCTGTCCGACCGTGGTACACACCGCAGCCGCAGCCGCATTGGCGATGCCCGCGTTCAGCGACATATCCTTGGTGGCCTGCTGGTAGTTATAGAAGGCGGTCACAGTACGCCCTACTTCTGGCTGATAATTGACATCCAGTCCCAGCGAATTCTGCTGGTCTTTCTTCAAGCCATAGAACGAATCGGGATAATCGGCCTTCTTGAATTGCAGATTCAAACCCAGATCGAGATCGTCTCTCGCCTGAAAATTCACACGCCCGTTCAGAATGTTCTGATCACGATCTGCCTGATCGTACTTGCGGAAATACGAAGAATAGCGACTGTACAGATTCGCATTCAACGCCGGATAAGTCACGCCATTCACCGTTACCGTTCCCGTCGCATTCAACACTTTTCCGGCAGCATCCAGGACAATTTTAGTATTCGCCATCGGCATCCCGCCTTCAATGGCAACCTGCTGAGCGATAGTCAGGCCGTTCAAACCGGTGGCCATATTATTCGCTCTTATCAGCATATTATAATCGCCACCGCGCTTTGAATCGTGCTCATAGCTGGTGCGCAAGGTAGTGTCGCCCAATGCACGGTTCACGTAACTCAGTTTGAATTTATCTTCCCAGGTCTGGGCACGCTCCATGTTCTGACGCTTGTAGTCCTCACGCTCGACACTGCCATTCAGGCTGCTAAAACGATTCAGCTCGTAGTCCGCAGTCACGCCATAATTAGTCTGCCTGGTCGAGCGTCTGGGGTTGAATACCGGCACATTGGAACCATTGGCAAGCGTGGCAGCGCTACAGGTTACCCCGTTTACCAGCGTGGTAAAGGCAACTCCAGAGGGGGTTGCGCAGGCAGCAGAAGCCGGTAGACCGCCAGCCCCCATTACCGGCACTACCACCGCTTCAAGTGTCGCCACCCCCTGATTGTCGGTAGGTCCACGACCGTATTGTCCGGTGAGCGGGTTATAGGCCATATAGCCGCCTCGGTCATCGGTTTGATAAGTACGATAACTGCCCTTCACGGCCAGATCATCGACAGGCTTCAACGACAGACCTAAATTGATCAGCTTACTGTCGATCTCCTGATTGGCGGTAGGTTGGCTCAGTGCGGCGACGGTATTCCAGTTGGCAAGTAACGCGGTACCCGTCGTATAACCGGCATTGGCCGAACCCGGCAAGGTCGTCATCGTATAAGCGGCATAATCTGCACTTTGCGCGGCGGTAATCGGTGCCTGCAAATTCTGGTTCTGTTTATTCGAACCATAAGACACCGCTGCATTAAAACGAGCCTTGTAAAAATCCGGGAAGCTGCGCGCAAATTCTCCCTTGAGGTCATAAGCATCGTTGCTAGGCGCCAGCGTATAGGAGGCATGCTGCATCACCCCATTCGACACTGCACTCTGCAATTGCGTATATTGAACATCGAGGGTAGAAATATTATTAACGAATCTTGAAAAATTGGCGCGCAAATTGGCCTGATTCAATTCATCCTTGTAAGCAGCGCCTAACAGCAACTGATGAGTATCATAATCAATCGGTTCGGCAATTTCGTTTGAGTAATTATTCTCATTCATCGCGAAAGGGCGGGCTCCAATGCGCTTCTCGCCACCGTAACTGGCATAACCGCTCCAGTTTTCATTCAGGGTAATATCCCCACGCACGGCTGCCTTCTTGCGCACCAGACTTAGCTCGCTATAGGGTGTATTCGCCAGCTTGGCGGCAATCGCTGCCGCCAGACCAGACTGGGTCGCATTGGTCGCGCCATTGGCACCGGTAGTCGGAATAACCCCGGTCGGGATAACACCTGTGACAGAATTTGGCGTACCTGTGATGCCATTAATAGCCAGCAACGCGACTGCATTCCCATAAGTCTTGCCGTTATACAGCCAGCAAGGCGCTGCCGGGGTACAAGTCGCATTAGCGCCCACATAATTGGGGGTCACGCCCGAAGTTCTGGCAACATTATCTGCCACCATGGTGGGCATGGCCAACCCGGTATTCAGGGTTCCTGTTCCCTCGCCGTTATAAAGTGACTTCCAGGAATCGCTAAACACATGGGGCGTTTCGTTATAAGAGGCTTTGATTCTCCAACTGTTATATTTTCCAGTCACCAACTCGTAAAACTGGTCATTCCTCCCCATGCCTCCGCCATTAATATCCAGATAGCGTGCGCCATCCTTTTCTTCTGCGGCGACATTAAAACTATTCAGGTACAGTCCACTTTGTTGAGGATCGGTGTATTCATTACGCTTGGAATATCTGCCTTTTCCATCGTCATGCATATAACCGAATTCAACCGCACCCGCGACTTCACCGCGAGCAGGCTCCTCAACGAGAGGGAAGTATTCATACATCTGACCGGATGGGGTACGCTTGACGGTAGGCATTTCGGCAGTCATCCTGGTCGGTCCGGTCGGATAACCCGGGTTCATCCAGTTACCGGTGACGGTATCCACACCGACACCGGAATCTGCCAGTGCCTGTAGACTGCTCATTTGCACTAGTGCTGCGCCTATGCAAAGCGTCAGTAATTTGATACGAGGTGCCGTGCTCATAAAGGATCTCCTGTCGCAATTCGTTTCGACATTTTTAATGGTTTGGGTGCATTTCATGTTGTCTGAGCTCCATCCGTTTAACGTTGGAACCTTGCGCCACCCGGGCTATTACTGCCATGGATCATCATGTGGCAGTTCTGGCAGGAGCGACCCGACATACGTTTACTTGGCGCGACTGTGGCTCCACTGCTGACCTGCGCACCGGTATTATCCGTACCCATCGAAGTCGGTATGCCATTCGTCAAACCACCCAGCGTGTTATTGCCCCACACCGCATGCCCCATGGTGCCTGTGGTGCTATGGCAACCCGAACAGAGGAAGGGACGGGTCTGCACCAGCAATTTGTCATTATTCGAGCCGTGCGCATAATGACAGTTCAGGCAACTTTCTCGCACCGGCGCATGCTCCCACAGATAGGGGCCGCGCTTTTCCGCATGACAGGTATAGCACAACTCGTTGACGCTATCTGCCTTGAGCAAACGTTTGGAGGTCGAACCATGCGGATTATGGCAATCCTCACAGGACATCTTGCCTTCGGGTACCGGCATATGCGATTTTTTCTTGAATTCAGCGCGTTGCTGCTGGTGGCAGGTCTGACAGGTTTCGGTAATATTTTTCTTCTTCATCAAGCCGCGTGCAGAAAATTTTGCCATCGGATTATGACAATCACTGCAGGAAAGCTTTTGCGTCTGATGAATCGAACCTTCCCAATTAATACGGTTGCCGCCTTTATGGCAACCCAAACATTGAGCGGTTTGTTTTTCTACCGACGTTCCCCAATCTTTGTCGTAGCCAATCAGCGTACTATGATCGGTCGGATTGTTGACGTGCAGCGATCCCGGACCATGACAGGCTTCGCATACCTGTTTTTCAACCTCATTTTGAGGATTTTCTCTGAAAGCCTTGGCATGCTGGGTATGACCAAAAAGTTCTACCTTGAAATCATGACAGACCGCACAGGCTTTTTCTCCCACATAAGTGGCCGTTTCAGCCATAGCGACCCGAGTTGCAAAAATTGACAATAATGCAACTAACACACCCAGCACGGTACATCTGCGTAAAAATCGTTCCCAAATCATTTATTGCTCTCCCTGATTATTGTCTTAACGCCTATAGACGTCTCTTATAAGGACTTAATTTAACTGATTTATGTTAATCAATTGGCATGTAGTCGGCGTTCTGAGGCGATACAACTGGTACTCGATTAAAGTACCGGGTCGATAAAACCAGCGCACTCCAGTCTGCTGCCTGAAGTATAATTTTTTATCCTTAAGAGACTGCTTAAGAATCCCCGGAAATTATTAAGGAGTCTTAATGAAATTTAACC
>CAIRBC010000036.1 GCA_903876685.1 uncultured Nitrosomonadales bacterium
CCCGGGAGGGACTATAAAATTCACCAGATAATAGAAAATTAACAAGAAAAAAAGAGAAATTTCTCTATTACAAAACTAGTACGCTGCAATATTATGATTATATTGATTAAAATTTGGTACTTGTTAAACTCCGGTTAACATCTTCAGCACAAGTTTTTCATCCCTCATGCGAAAGACGACTTCACCAGGGTAACCTGGGTGACCAGAGGTATCAGTTTCGAGGATTGCATGTTCAATAACCTCCTCGATACTAAGGTGACAGCTTGGCAAATTGTATTCGTCAAATACAATCTCAGCAACCGCATACGGTGGATCGTTGTAACAGGTACGCCGTTGATGAGCAAGATCACATCAAAACGGTGATGGCTGTAGTCGGTACTGATGCGCAGTTGGTTAATGACTTCAAAGTTGTTTTTCACCAGTCCTTGATATTGACCAGCGTGTAATAGAGCGGCGTGCCGTCGTCGCGCTCGAAACTGTACTTCTCGCGCAGGTGCTTGGCGGCTGCAAACACGTCGGGGGTGACGATGCTATCCAGCAGGGGGGCGAATTGGTGAGATGGACGCGATTTAGCGCCTCGAAGTGCTGGCGGAAATTGATGTCCAGCGATCACTATTGTCCGAGCGGTATGTGTATTTCAATTCGCCCAGTTTTTCGATCAGGGCTTGTTCGATTTGTTGTTCAGTCATTGAGATCGGCAATACTTTTTCGATTGGCGCTTATTGATAGTGCATGATCGAAATCAGAAGTTGTCCGCCACCATCCTGAACTGCCGCTAGGGCCGAGGAGCAGTCATTTCCTGTAGCATTTTCAAACGTCTACTCCTGTGGCACGAAGCGGAATTACAAACCTCAATATTTACCGCCACAAACCGGATATTCAGAATGCTATCACCAAGCACCCTGCTTTAACGTGAAACTTGCGCAGCGATCGTCTTCTCCCTCGCCCGCCTGCGGGAGAGGGATGGGAGAGGGAAACGGGCATGATGGGTTTCATCATCAGGGGTGGCAATTTGCCATGCCCGTTAGTTAATTTATAACGAAAATCCGGCGACAAACCACCACTAGGGATGCCCTAGTCGGCCTTCACTCGCTTGTCGTTTACAGAAAAATTCCGCCAGTGATTGGAGTGATGTTGGGTATTTTTGAGGGTAAGCACAATCGTTGCTGTTTTGCTGATTGTGCCGCTGCTCCCGCTCACGTTAAGCGTATAAGTACCCTGCTTTGCGACAGTGGTGGACGTCAAGGTCAGTGTCGAGCTGAGCGTAGCTGCGCTCAATGAAGCGGGAGAGAATACGGCTGTCACGCCAGGCGGCAAACCTGTGATGCTTAATACTACCGTATCCGCAAAACCACCCGTAGCAGATTCCACAATAGTAACGGTAGCAGATTTTCCGCTGGTGAGGGTCTGTGTGGCGGGTGTTGCGGCAAGCGTATAACCAGGAGCCGGATTAACTGTCAAGGTTAAAACAGTACTATGAACCAGAGCAGCACTGGTGGCGGTCACTGTCAGCAAGTAAGTTCCGGGGGGAGTTGTAGTTGCCGTTGTGACGTTCAGGTTCGCTGTGCCGCTCCCTGTGAAGGTGGCAGGTGTAAAGTTCGCGACAGCTCCTGTAGGCAGACCCGTTACAGCAAGTGCTACGCTACCCGTAAAGCTGTTTAATGCGGTGGTGGATAGCGTGTAGCTGGCGCTGTTGCCAACGGTGATAGTCTGGCTGGAAGCGATGGCAGAAAAGCTGAAGTCCGGCATGGCAATCACGGTCAGTGGCAGAGTAGTGGTATGCACCAAGCTACCGCTGCTGGCGGTCACCGCTAGTGTATAAGCTCCGGCAGGCGTCGCTGCGGTTGTGGTGATGGTCAGAGTGGTGCTGCCACCGCCGGTGATCGAGGTCGGTGCAAAGCTTGCCACTGCACCACCAGGCAGACCGGATACGGACAGTGTCGTGACACCTGAAAATCCATTCAGCGCCGTACTGACAATGACATAAGACGCCGTAGTTCCTTGCATGACGGACTGGCTGCCAGAAGTCGCGCCGAGCACAAAATCGGGCGCAGTCACGGTAATGGTCAGGTCTGTGCTATGCACCAGATTGCCGCTAGTGGCCGTCACCGTGAGTGTGTACGTTCCGGGCGGAGTGGCGGGCGTGGTGGTGACGGACAAGGTTGAGCTGCCGGCACCGGTAATCGAGGTCGGCATGAAGCTGGCGGTAGTGCCGGCAGGCAGACCGGTCAAGGTCAGGGTGGATATACCAGCAAAGCCGTTAGTCACCGTGGTTGAGATCGTATAGTTTGCAGTGACACCCTGGTTGACCGTCTGGCTGGCAATAGCGGATGCCAGTGTGAAATCGGGGATCGCCAGTACCGTCAGATCGGCAGTCAGACTATGGGTATGCACACCGTCAGTGGCACTGAGGATCAGCGTATAAACCCCGGCAGGCGTACTCGCATCGGCTGTCACGCTCAACAGGCTCGTTCCGCTTCCCGTCAGGCTTGCCGGAGCAAACGCGGCTGTAGCACCCGCAGGCAGACCGCTTGCCGACAACAGCGCCGTTCCGGTAAAGCCATTGGCAGCGCTCAGGGAAAGCCCGTAGCTGGCAACCCCTTGCGGGTAAACGGCTTGCTGGTCGGTGGTGCTCAGATCCAGCCGGAAATTCGCCGATGCCGGAGTGGCAACCGAGCTGACTGCTTTGTAGGCATTGAGGCGTCCACCGGTGATGACCAGACCCGTCAGCGATGCAAGCGCATCGGTATTATTGACGATGCCACTAGTCAAGCTAGCGACCGAAAGTTCGGGATCCAGCGACAGCATCAGAGCTGCCACACCGGATACATGCGGGGCTGCCATGGAGGTGCCAGTTAAATAGCCGTAAGAATTGTTGCGTAGCGTGGAAATGATGTCCATGCCGGGCGCGGCCAGATCGACGGTTGTAGCACCATAATCCGAGAAACCCCACATCACATCGGCGGCATCAGTCGCGGCGACGACAATCATGTTGGGTGTGCGGAAACTGGAGGGATAACTCGCAGTCAAGTCATGGTCAGTTCCTGAATTTCCGGCAGCGACCACGAACAACATTTCATTGTTGTCAGCCTTGTCAATGGCATCCTTCAGTGCCAGCGAGGCAGTTGAACCGAAGCCCCAACTATTGCTCAGGACGCGCACGTTGGCGTTGATACCCAGGGCATGGCGCGCCTGAACCACGAATTCAATCGCGTTGATAGCATCGACAATCGTACCATTGCCGCCACCGTCGAGCATTTTGACACCCATGATGCTGGCCGTCCAGTTCATTCCCGACACACCCAGACTATTGTTGCCCACCGCGCCGATGGTGCCTGAAACGTGGGTACCGTGACTGCTTGCAGCATCGTCAAGCGGATCGCAAGTCATCGCCTGCACGTTGAAACCGTGCGTGCCGGCGGCGCAGGTAATGGCAGACCCTCCGATATTCACCGTGTAGTCTGCAGGGGCAGACCAGACATTGGCGGCCAGATCCGGGTGAGTATAGAAAATGCCGGTATCCAGCACTGCCACGACCGTAGCAGTGCCCCCCGTGGTGAGATCCCAGGCTAGAGTGGCGCTGGTATCGGCGCCTGCCAAAGCGCCGCCGTGACCGTTGATCTTAATGCCGTTATTTTTTAACGCCCATTGTGTTGCGAATTGATTGGCAGGTTCATTGGGAATAGCCTGTGCGTAAACTCTGTAATTCGGCTCCGCATACTCCACATCAGCGCGACCGCGCAGTTCAGTCAGCAGGCTGGCAACATCCCGACTACGGGAACGATAGCGCACCGCATGCCGCATTGTTTCTCTTGCATCAAGATCGGCACCTGCTTCGAAACTGGCCTGGTGTGCAATAGGCGTACCGGGTCGAAACTTGACAATGACTTCATTCGTCGCGACTGCTACTCCTTCATGGCTGACAAAACCGCGGTGCTGAAAATGTTCGGCGTAAGCGCAAACACTGGTGCCCGCAACAACGATTGCAAATAGACAGATACGCAGCAAGAATTGAATCATGAAATACCCTTTAATGATGGATGGCGGCAACGAACAAGACCGGAAGGTTCTGCTGCCGACAGACCATGAATGTAACAAAATGTTTCAAAATATTTTAAAGTTGAGCGTATATTAAAAATTGCAGGCTTGTCAATACCCTTGCCAAGATAAATTTTTACTCAAGCCTCAAGTGCCCCATCCATTTAATTTTATTATATTATCAATTAGTTAAATACGATGCGGGTAAATATTCGACCAACCCATTCAAGCGAAGAAAATTCAAATCTGGATATTACAAAAATATTTCAGTACATGGTTTGAAGAACCACCCTGCCCTGACGGGCACCCCTCCAATGGAGGGGAATAAAATTCCAAGTCTTAAGAATAAGAAAATATTTTGGATCACAAATTCCCCTCCGCTGGAGCTGATCTATACCCTGATCCCACACTGCTGAACACGGTGACTTGTGTCGCATAAGCCATTA
>CAIRBC010000037.1 GCA_903876685.1 uncultured Nitrosomonadales bacterium
AAATATGCAAATTTGAACAGTAGATTTCCGTTGAATCCAGAATATCATCCCTTTATATATTTCAAGTCCGACAGGCTGCTAGTGGATGGTTCGCGCTTCGATGAATTCAAGGCGCGTTATGGGACGACACTGGTGACCGGCTTCGCTCACCTGTACGGCATACCTGTAGGAATCGTCGCCAATAATGGCATTCTGTTTGGCGAATCGGCACAAAAGGGGGCGCACTTCATCGAACTTTGCGCCCAGCGGGGCGTGCCTTTGGTATTTTTGCAGAACATCACTGGCTTCATGGTGGGGCGTAAATACGAGAATGGCGGCATTGCCAAGGATGGCGCCAAGATGGTCACAGCTGTGGCGACGGCACAGGTACCCAAGGTCACCATGCTGATAGGCGGCAGCTTCGGCGCCGGTAATTACGGCATGTGCGGCAGAGCCTATTCTCCCCGATTCCTGTGGATGTGGCCCAATAGCCGGATTTCGATCATGGGTGGAGAGCAAGCGGCAAGCGTGCTGGCCACGGTGCGGCGCAATAGTATCGAGATGAAAAATGGCGTCTGGAGCCAGCAGGAGGAAGAATTATTCAAGACGCCGGTCCGGCAGCAATATGAAGAACAGGGGCATCCTTATTATGCCACCGCGCGCCTGTGGGACGATGGGGTAGTCGATCCGGCACAGAGCCGTCGCATTCTCGGCCTGTCGCTCTCGGCAAGCTTGAATGCGCCGATCCCGCAGAGCAAATTTGGCGTCTTCAGAATGTAAAGGTGACAAGATTATGTATGAAACGCTGGAAATTGAGATAGAGCTACAGGTGTCAACCGTTTGGATGAATCGGCCCGCAGTGCATAATGCTTTCAACGCGCGGATGATCGCTGAACTGACCACAGCCTTGCAGACGCTGGGGCAGGATCCGGGGGTACGCGTGATCGTGCTTGCCGGCAGAGGCAAGTGTTTTTCAGCCGGTGCTGATCTCAACAGCATGAAAAGTGCGGGCAGCGCGACTTTCGACGAAAACCTCAAGGATGCGCGTCTGTTGGCTCAGATGCTGTGCACACTGTCACAAATACACAAGCCTACCCTTGCCAGGGTACATGGCGCAGCCCTGGGCGGAGGTCTGGGTCTGGCGGCTGCATGCGACATTTGCATCGCTTCCACAACAGCCTTTTTTGCGACTTCAGAAGTTCGGTTCGGCATCATGCCCTCGACCATCAGCCCCTATGTGATACGTGCAATTGGCGCACGCAACGCCTACCGATATTTTCAAACTGCCGAACGGATTACCGCAACACAGGCACGCGAAATCGGTCTGGCTCACGAGACAGCGTCACCTGAAACGCTTGACGAAGTCATCCGCGAATTGGTTTCTGCCCTGCTGCTGGGCAGCCCGCAAGCACAGGCTGCCTCCAAGGACTTGATCCGCTATCAGTCAACTTTGTCAGAGGCACTGGTGGAAGAAACTGCACGACGCATTGCAACTTTACGCGCCACGGAAGAAGCCAGAGAAGGTCTGGAGGCATTTCTGGAAAAACGACCTGCCAACTGGGTTCAGCAAGGAATCAACCATGTATAACAAGATTCTGATCGCCAATCGCGGAGAAATTGCCTGCCGTGTCATCAAAACGGCTCGTCGTATGGGAGTCAAAACGGTTGCGGTATATTCAGAGGCGGATGCCGGCGCACGCCATGTCCGTCTGGCCGACGAGGCCGTGCTGATCGGCCCCGCAGCCGCACTGGATAGCTATCTGTCGATTGAACGGATCATTGCCGCAGCCAAACAGACCGGCGCCGAGGCAATACATCCTGGTTACGGATTTTTATCCGAAAACGAACAATTCTGCGCTGCCTGTGCGCGCGAGGGCATCGATTTTATCGGACCGCCAGTGGCCGCGATACAGGCGATGGGCTCCAAGGCTGAAGCCAAGAAGTTGATGGAAAAGGCGGGAGTTCCACTGACCCCGGGCTATCACGGCGACTGCCAGGAACCGGACTACTTGCATAGCCAGGCAGATTTGATTACTTACCCGGTGCTGATCAAGGCGGCTTCAGGCGGAGGCGGCAAAGGCATGCGGGTGGTTCACCAAAGCCACGATTTTCTGGAGGCGCTGGCCTCCTGCAAACGTGAGGCTGCCGCCAGCTTCGGCAGCGATCACGTGATACTGGAAAAATACCTGAGCTGCTCCCGGCATATCGAGATCCAGATTTTCGGCGACACACACGGCAATGTCGTCTATCTGTTCGAGCGGGACTGCTCGGTGCAACGCAGGCATCAGAAGGTGCTTGAAGAAGCACCCGCACCCGGCATGACGCCAGAACGCCGTGCCGGGATGGGAATGGCTGCCGTCGCTGCGGCAAAGGCAGTAGGCTATGTGGGGGCGGGCACGGTGGAATTCATTGTACTGAAGGATGGAATATTCTACTTCATGGAAATGAACACCCGCCTGCAGGTAGAACATCCGGTGACCGAGATGATCACCGGTGTGGATCTGGTTGAATGGCAGTTGCGGGTCGCTTCAGGAGAAGTGCTGCCGCTGGCGCAGGAACAACTCGCCATCAACGGCCATGCGCTGGAAGCACGCATCTATGCCGAGGATCCGGGGAAAGGCTTTCTGCCTTCCATCGGCCGACTCGTGCATCTCTCGCCACCGGTGGAGGGCGTACATGTGCGGGTGGATAGCGGGGTCGAGGAGGGTGATGAAATCACGCCTTACTACGACCCGATGATCGCCAAGCTGATCGTCTGGGATCAGAACCGGGAGCGCGCCCTTTCCCGGATGCTGCAAGCACTAGCCGATTACCGTGTGGTCGGTGTCTCCAATAATATCGAATTCTTGTCGCGTCTGGTTGCGTGCCCCTCTTTTGCGCAAGCCGAGCTGGACACCGGTCTCATTGAACGGGAAAAGAACGGTCTGTTTCCGGTGCAGGCAGCACCACGCCGGGAAGCCTGGTTAATCCTGGTGCTGGCCGAATTGCTGCGAGAACGGGTGCTGGCGGAAAAGTTGAGTCGTCAGCATAGCGAACCAGCGTCCCCGTGGCATTTGCGGGATGGCTGGCGTCTCAATGCACCCGCCAGGCGCACCTTGAGCTTCCGCCTCGGCGAAGTGCAGAAAATTCTACAGATCGCAGGGCGCAGCGATGGCTTCGATATCCTGCTCGATGGCGTACAAAGTATAGTGAACGGCAACCTCAAGGAGCACGGTCAGCTATTTGCGGAACTGGATGGGGTGCGCAGCACGGCGACCGTAGTCGTGGCTGGCGAACGTCGTCATGTATTCTTCCAGGGCAGAACCTGGCAATTCTGCGCAGTCGATCCGCTACATTACAGCGGTGCCGGCGGCGGTGCAGAGGGTAGCCTGCTGGCGCCGATGCCGGGGACAGTCATCGCACTGATGGCAGTTGAGGGTGCAAGGGTGGAAAAAGGGGCCCCGTTATTGATTCTGGAAGCCATGAAGATGGAACATGCGATTACAGCACCCGCCAACGGTACGGTAAAAAAATTCTATTATTGCGTCGGCGATCAGGTTGGCGATGGCGACGAACTGGTTGAGTTTGAGGGGGAGTGATGCAGATGCCAGGCAAGGTGCGTATCGTCGAAGTGGGTCCACGCGACGGCCTGCAGAACGAGAAAACGCAGATCAGCACAGAAACCAAGGTTGAATTGATCGCCAGACTGGGTGCCGCAGGCCTGAAGTCCATCGAGACCGGCGCTTTCGTTTCCGCAAAATGGGTGCCGCAGATGGCCGATAGTGCCGCCGTTATGCAACACATGGTTCGTTTGGAGGGGGTGAATTATCCGGTGCTCACCCCCAATCTGCAAGGCTTCGAGGCAGCGTTAGCGGCGGGCGCACAAGAGATTTCGATTTTTGCTTCAGCCTCTGAAAGTTTCAGCCGGAAAAACATCAACTGCAGCATCGCCGAATCGCTGGAACGTTTCCGGCCGGTAATGGCTGCGGCAAACTCTGCGGGCATCCCGGTGCGGGGCTATCTGTCCTGCGTGCTAGGCTGCCCTTATGAAGGTGAGATTGCGCCGCTACAAGTGGCAAACGTGACTGCTGCGCTGTATCAAATGGGCTGTTATGAGGTGAGCCTGGGGGATACCATCGGCACCGGTACCCCAGGGAAGACTCTTAAAATGCTGGAGGCGGTAATTAAACTTGTGCCGGTTGATAAACTGGCGGGGCATTTTCACGACACCTATGCTCAGGCGCTGGTCAATATCTATGCCTCGCTGCAAATGGGCGTAGCGGTGTATGACGCATCGGTGTCAGGACTGGGTGGTTGCCCCTATGCAACAGGCGCCTCGGGTAATGTTGCAACGGAAGAGGTGGTTTATTTGTTGCATGGTCTGGGGTTAGAGACGGGAATTGATCTGGATGCGCTGGTCAGCACTTCACGGTGGATCAGCGAGCAACTGGGTCGCACTCCCAAAGCCTCTCTAGCACTTTCGGCACAGGCAACGCGGTTAACGTGAAATACGCGCAGCGACTTGCTCCCCCTCTCCCCGCTTGCGGGAGAGGAATGGGGTGAGGGAACGGACATGGTGACTTCATTATCGGTGGTTGTCAAGCTAGTTGTCGCCTGAATGCTCATTTTCATGCTGCCATTTTTACACGTGATTCTCCTTTCAGTTTAACGTCTGTTTCAGCTATTTTTTTATCGGGATTCAGGTGCACAACGCGAACAGGTTCCCAGTT